>JAADDP010000086.1 GCA_013153825.1 Campylobacterota bacterium | reverse complement strand
CATCTACAACTGGACCTAATACTTGAACTATTTTACCTATCATATATCTCTTCTCCTCTTATTATTTCAACGATTCCATACCACTGATAATCTCAATAAGCTCAGTAGTAATTGCTTCTTGTCTTGCCTTATTATATGCTACTGTAAGTTTCTTCACCATCTCTTTTGCATTATTTGTAGCAGCATCCATCGCCTGCATTCTTGCACTATGCTCTGCAGCTAATGAGTTTAAAAGTGAATAGTACATAGAGTAGTCTATATACTTCTTAGTCAACTCCTCCACTAGAGTATCATCATCATCTGGTTCAACCTCTAATTCAGACATAGATACGCTATTTGATACAACTTTTGAGCTATCAACTGGGAGTAGCTGTAACTCTACAACCTCTTGAGTAATCATATTCACATACCCATTATATACCAATATAATCTTATCGGTTCTACCCTCTTCATAATCTTTTACAAGTTTTGAGATAAACTCTTGAGCCTTCTCATAATCTGGAGATGAGCTTAGGTTCTCAACCTCATTTATCATATCAACCTTGTTATACTTAAAGTAGGCAATCCCCTTTTTTCCAATTCCACTAAGTCTAATATTTGTATCTTTATACTTTTTTAAGAGACTATTTACCCTCTTAATTGTCTGGTGGTTAAATGCTCCACAAAGCCCCTTATCTGCTGTGATAAATAGAATATCTACAACTTTTGGGTTTGGGTTCTCTTTAAAAAATATGCTATCTATTCCACCATTGCTCTTTGTTAACTTCGCAGAAATCTCATTTAAAAGCTCAGTGAGCTTGGTAGCGTAAACTTTTGACCGTTTCGCCACCTCTTCAGCCCTCTTAAGCTTTGCAGATGAGACAAGTTTCATAGCACGGGTCGTCTTTTGAGTCCCCTTAACGCTAGAAATCTTCCTTTTTATCTCTTTTAGATTAGCCATTTTTTAGCCCTTTACGCCGAAAATGTTTCACTAAATTCATCTAGTGCTTTAGTTAGTGCCTTTTCAGTATCATCTGTAAGTCTCTTATCTGTTCTAATAGCCTCTAAGATATTTGAGTATTTAGCATCTAAGAATGCCATAAGCTCTGCTTCAAACTTGGTTACAGCCTTTACAGGGATTTTGTCTAGGTAACCCTTGTTTCCTGCAAATATAATAATAACCTGCTTCTCAACTGGAATTGGAGAGTATGGTGGTTGCTTTAGAACCTCTACCATTCTAGCACCTCTCTCTAGCTGTGCTCTACTATGTTCATCTAGGTCTGATGCAAACTGTGCAAATGCTTGAAGCTCTCTATATGATGCAAGGTCTAATCTTAGTGTTCCTGCAACCTGCTTTGTAGCCTTAATCTGTGCAGCCCCACCAACTCTTGATACAGATAATCCAACATTAATAGCTGGTCTAATTCCAGAGTTGAATAGGTCGGTCTCTAGGAATATCTGCCCATCTGTAATTGAGATAACATTTGTTGGGATATATGCAGCAACATCTCCAGCTTGTGTCTCAATAATTGGGAATGCTGTAATACTTCCTGCCCCATTCTCATCACTAAGTTTAGCAGCTCTCTCTAGTAGTCTTGAGTGTAGATAGAATACATCTCCTGGATACGCCTCTCTTCCTGGAGGTCTTCTTAAGATTAGAGACATCTCTCTATATGCTACTGCATGTTTAGATAAATCATCATAGAAGATTACTGCATGTTTCCCACCATACATATAGTGTTCTGCCATTGTAACACCAGCATATGGAGCTAAGAATTGAAGCGCAGATGAGTCTGAAGCGTTAGCAGCAACAATAATTGTATAGTCCATAGCTCCAGCCTCTTCAAGTCTCTTCACAACAGAAGCTACAGTTGACTGCTTTTGACCAATTGCCACATATACACAGATAACTCCATTACCCTTTTGGTTGATGATAGTATCAATTGCTAGAGTAGTTTTTCCTGTCTGTCTATCCCCAATGATAAGCTCTCTTTGTCCTCTACCAACTGGAACAAGTGCATCAATCGCCTTAATACCAGTTTGAAGTGGCTCATGGACAGATTTTCTAGCCATAATACCTGGAGCTTTAACCTCAAGAAGTCTTGTCTCTTTAGTCTCAATTGCCCCTTTTCCATCAATTGGCTCTCCAAGAGGGTTTACAACTCTTCCAACCATTCCATCTCCAACAGGAACACTTAGAAGCTTTCCTGTTCTCTTAACACTCATACCCTCAACAATTCCACTCATAGAGCCAAGAACAACAACCCCAACATTTGACTCTTCGAGGTTTAGAACCATACCCTTAGCTCCATTCTCAAACTCAACAACCTCTCCAGCCATAACATTGTTCAGCCCATAAACTGATGTAATCCCATCAGCTACACCAATTACTCTACCAACCTCATCAATATCCACACCGATATTAAAGCTCTCAATTCTCTCTTTTATGATTGAGCTAATCTCATCTGCTTGTAATCTGTTTGCCACTACAACTCCTTCTGTTTAAATTACTATAGAGATTTTGTAATAAAATCTATTAACTGTTCTTTAACTCTCTCTTTTGAGAAGTTTACCTCAATACCTAAATCATCGACCGTTACTTTTATTCCATCCAAATCGCTCTTCTTATGAGTTAGTTTAATGGTAGAGCCCGTATAGCTTTTGAGTGAACTCTCCAATTTAGCTATATCATCACAACTCAGCTCCTCACCACTCAATACTACACCCTCATACTCATTTCGCTCCTTTTGAACCTCTTGATTTAGACTATTAGCTATATTTGGAATAAGAGATAATCTCCCATTCTCAGCCAGAATCTTAATCAGATTTATTAGAGGAATATTCCCACTTTTTAAAGGCTCTAAAAGCAAATCTGCCTTCTGTCCCGATGAGACAATTGGTGACTCTATAATATCTCTAAAGCCTCTATTATCAAATAGATTTGATAGAGTACTCAGTATGGAGTTGTAATCCTCTCTCTGATTTTCCGGAATAACCTCGAGTAGAGCCTTAACATATCTTTTAGCTATTAACTCTTCCATTATGCCACCTTCTTAGAGACAAGAGATACAATTTTTGAGTTACTAAGTGATATATCTTTAGCAGTAATAGAGTTCTCTAACAACTCCCTAACCGTAGCTTTAACCATCTTCTTCTTCTCAACCTCCATCTTCTCTTCCAACTGCTTCTCTAAAGATGATAGAAGTTGCATACTCTTCTCTTCAATCTGTCTAGCTAAAACCTTAGCCTCAGCCTCTCCATCGGCTATAATCTCTTCTGCTTTAACCTCTGCCATCTTTAATCTCTCTTTAGCTATAGACTCCTCTCTCTTAGATTGCTCCAACTTAGCCTCAATCTCTCCCAATCTACTCTCAATATTTGAGCTTCTACCTTTAAAAAACTCTTTTAGTGGAGTAGCTATGAGATATATCAGTAGCCCAGCAAAAATTGAGAAGTTTAAGACTCTAAAGTAGAAATCAGAATTTGACATAGAAATCTCATGTGATGAGCCACCATCTGTATTTGCCAATAGAAAAAGTGGCACAGCTATTAATAAAAGTGTTACTCTCTTTAAACTCATAAAGATTACCTCCTTATAGATTATCTATTTTAGCATTTAAGCTCTGCTTTAAGAGAGGTAACTGTGCCTTTAGAGACTCCTCTAGCTCTCTCTTCTCTCTTGAGAGACCACTTAAGAACTCTTGATACTTCGCCTCAAGCTCCTTTGACTTCTCAGCCAATCTACTTTCGGCCGAAGCCTTAGCCTCTTTTACTGCACTCTCTCGAATAGCATTTGATTCTGCTCTAGCTTTAGCCAATATATCATCAGCTTTTGCATTCAGCTCTGAACTGCTACCCTCCAACTCCCTTGCACTCTTTAACCTATTAGATATCGAACTCTCTCTATCATCCATAAACTTTAATAGTGGTTGATAGAGTATCTGATTTAATAGATATAAGAGGGAGAAGAAAATGACTAGAACAAATAACATTAAACCGGGGTTAAGGTCAAGCATTAAAAAACTCCTCAAAAAATTTGGCGTATTATAACTTTTTTGATTTGATATATATATTAAAAAAAAATTCTCCTATTAGTTATGATAGATATAACTATTGATTAAATATCAACTGTTACAATGGGTATCATATTCAATATCTTTTACAATTTTTACACATCTATCTTAGGCTATATACCCTCTTACCACCTAAAATTATAGAGCCGTCACTATCCAATATAGCACTACCAAGCTCCACTCTCTCCCCATCAATATTGGCAAATATACCCCTATTTTGCTCAAAATCTACACTATATTTATGAAATATCTCACTCCAAGAGGGTCTCTTCTCAAGCTCCTTCAAGAATAGCTTCACTATCTCTTCCGGCTCTACATTTAAGTTTAAGCTTGAGAAGCTATTAGAACCCACTCTAAGGTTTACTCCAATTCCACATATGAGTAGATTACCAATCATCTTTGTAACCACTCCACCAACCTTACTCCTACCTATATATATATCATTTGGCCACTTTACAAATATACCATCCACATATTTAGATAGTCTCTCTCTCATCAGATAGGAGAAGTATATTGAGGCTGATGAGATTGGTAAATCTTCTGGAAGAGATTTGATATTTAGTGCAAATGAGATAAATAGGTTACCACAACCCCCCTCCCATGAGTTATCTCTGCTCCCTATACCATTAGTCTGATTTTTAGCTAAAACTGCCACAGGAGGCTCTATAGAACCACTAGATATGGCATCTATAAGATACTTCTGAGTTGAATCTAAAGTATCAAAGTAGATTATCTCCAACTCTAATTCCCCTTCCAATACAGTATGCTTTTGCACTCATAACCCTTTTAGATTTTGGTTGAAGTTTCAATATCTCGATAACCCCTCTTCCACACCCAACTAAAATAGAGTCACCTCTAATCTCTAAAATCTCCCCATCTCTATTTTTAGAGTCGGTATCTATTAGCTCAACCTCCTTAAGCTTCAACCCACCCCTTAAAGATATATCCGGCCAAGAGTAGAATGCCCTATATTTTCTATATAGCTCTGAGGCATCTCTAAAATCTACAACTCCATTCTCCCTCTTTATCTTTTTACAATGTGTAGAAATAGCTCTAGTCTGAGGAGTTGGAGATATCTTATCAAATCTTTTTACTGTTTCAATAGTTAACACAGAAGCCAAATCGGTCAATTTAGACATAAGCTCAGGTAGCCTAATATCATCCGGTATTTTAAAGAATCTATAGGCTAAGATATCTCCACTATCAAGACCCTCATCCATAAGCATGGCAGTTACTCCGGTAAACTTATCTCCATTTAATATTGCCTCCTGAACCGGACTAGCCCCCCTATATTTTGGTAGAAGTGAGGCGTGTAGATTTATAGATGGAGCAATATCCAATATCCTTTTTGGGACTAGCTGTCCAAATGCAGCCACTATTATGTAGTCTGGCTTCGCCTCAACCACTCTCCTATATATCCAATCCTCCTTTAGACTCTCCGGCTGAGCTATCTCCAGACCTCTATCCTCTGCTAGAACCTTAACTTCACTCATCTTTAAGAGTCTCTTTCTCCCGACAGGTCTATCTGGTTGTGTAATGACCAATGGTACAACAATATCTTTATCATCTAGGAGAGCCTTAAGTATCTCTCTAGCGTAATGGGGTGTTCCCATATATACAACTCGTTTCAATATCAAACTCCTTAATTTTTAACCAAATTTCCCAAGAGTTACAGCTCTGAAATCTCTGGTTATGGACTCTTTTTATCTCAATACCTCTCTATTCTTAGAATAGAATTATATAGAAAAAGGGTTGTTTTTGCAAAAGAGAGTTCTAAGAGTCGATATATATAATTTATTCAATTATGATGGAGAAGATATTGAGAGAGTGACCAAACTAAATCAAAAATTGGATATTATTGCATTAAAAAAATTTTTAGGAAAATATATGAAAAATCAGAGACTACCTATTAAGAGCTTCATTCTATTAACTCTTCTAGCTTACATCTTTAGTATATCTGTCAGGACAATCTGGGTCTATCAGTTCAAAGATGTAGATGGATTTAGGTGGAATGGGCAACTTATGATTAACACAAATGATGGGTATGGATATGCAGAGGGGGCGAGAGATATCCTAACAGGAACACATCAAAAGGGGGACTTCTCATATATTGATACACCTCTATCAAAGGTTACAGCCATTTTGGCAGAGACTCTACCAATCTCTTTTGAGACATTAATATTATGGTTACCTGCATTTTTTGGTTCACTTATTGTGTTGCCTATTATGTTGATAGCTAGAACCTTAAATATGGAGTATGGAGGGTTCATCGGTTCACTTCTGGGTGGAGTCGCTTGGAGCTACTACAATAGAACTATGGTCGGATATTATGATACCGATATGTTAACAATCGTCCTACCAACTTTAACACTATGGGCTACAATATTCACTATAAAAATGGGGAAAGATAGATATCTGCTTCTAGTCTCCCTATTTATGGCAGTATCAAATTGGTGGTATTTTCAAAACTACTCTCTAAGTCTAGCTATGGCGGTAATACTCCTAATATATACTCTAATCTTTCATAGAAGAGATATTTTCCTCTATAAGATATTGGCATTTATGCTACTATCACTCGCAAAGGTGGCAATATTGATAAAGGCCACAATAATAGTTATACTATTCTTTGCACTTCAGATATTTAGAGATAGAGTTAGTATAAAATTGGTCTTGTCACTGGTAGCAATCTCATTTTTAGTTATCCTAATAACTGGAGGGTTTGACCCTGTAATTGCTAGGGTTGATGCCTACATATTTAGAGAGGGTAGCTCATCTTCAGATGACTCAAGTTTTAGATACTACTCAGTCGTAAATACAGTTAGAGAGGCTGGAGAGATACCATTCAAGATATTTGCAAATAGGATTAGTGGAGATAGGGTAACTTTCATAGTGGCACTTATCGGTTATCTCCTTCTACTATTCAAGAATAGGGTTATGCTACTCTCTCTCCCCCTTGTAGGTCTTGGCTTTATAGCTCTAAATGCAGGTCTTAGATTTACAGTCTATGCAGTCCCTATCTTAGCATTATCCATTGGGTATCTCATAATCTATATTGCCGACAGATATATTAAGATGGCAAAGTTTAGAGTACTATTTTCTGCCATCGCTACAATAGCTATAGTCACTCCAAATATTATACATGTGGTTGACTATAGAGTCCCAAGCGTATTTACAAAAGATGAGGTTAAGGTGTTGGATAGGTTAAAAAATATAGCCTCAAGGGAGGATTACGTTGTAGCTTGGTGGGACTACGGCTATCCAATTAGGTACTATAGTGATGTTAAAACATTGGTTGATGGGGCTAGACATAGTGGAAATATAAATTTTCCTGTAAGTTTTTCCCTTCTTAAAAATCAGCAAGCTTCGGCAAATATGGCTAGATTGAATGTTGAGTATAGAGAGAAATCCCTGAGAGATGTAAACTACTCTGGTGACTTTTTAAAGAGAGTTATGAGAGATTACAATGTGAGTAGTCCAACTAAACTTATGAGTCTATTGAACTCCCCTATGGAGCTTCCAGAGAAGAGTAGAGATATATACTACTATCTACCTATAAAAATGCTAGATATCCTCCCTACCATAGACCTATTCTCAAATATAAATCTTAAAACTGGTAAGAACTACAGTAGTTCAATCTTTATAAAGGCGTGGATATTAGATATTAAAGGGTCAACCATAGAGTTGAGTAATGGAATTAAGATTAAGGGTAGCTATATATATATAAATGGTCGTAGACTACCTATAGGTGAATTTATAATTACAAAATATAGTAAGAGTGGAGAGTTGAAGAGTGAGAGAGAGGTAGTAAATATCGCCTCAAACATAAAGGTGATACTTATGAGAGATTATCATAAAGTTCTTATCATGGATAATAGACTATTCAACTCAACATATATTCAGCTATTTATAATGGAGAACTACGACCCTAATCTATTTGAACCCGTTATATTGACTCCAATTACAAAGGTATATAGATTAAAGATATAGATGGTGAGATGAGAAGGCTGGTTATAGTTACAACTGTACCTCTAAGTCTCGCCACACTCATAAAGGGGCAACCCAAATATCTATCTAAATATTTCAATATATATCTAGTTACCTCAGATGGTGATTTGGTTGATAATGTAAGAGATAGCGAGGGTGTTGAGCTTATTACTGTAAATATGAGTAGAGAGATTACCCCTCTTCAAGATTTAAAATCGCTAATAGAGCTATTTATGGTATTTAGAAGAGTTAAAGCAGATATTGTATATTCACTCACCCCTAAAGCTGGACTCCTCTCGATGGTAGCATCATACTTTGCAGGTGTAGAGGTTAGAGTCCACAATGTTGTAGGTATGCCTCTCATGGAGGCTAAGGGTCTCAAGAGGATAATATTGGAGATTACCGAGAGGTTAACATATAAATTTGCAACTAAAATACTCTGCAATAGCTATGGACTTAGAGATTATATCAAGAGAAATATTATGAATATAGATGTTGAGGTTCTCCACAATGGTTCAATTAATGGGGTAGATATTGATAGATTTAAGGATAACTTCTCTGAAGCTAGAAAGGGTGAGATAGGGGAGAGGCTGGGGATAGATAGAGGCGATTTCGTAATTCTATTTATAGGAAGAGTTGTAAGAGATAAGGGGGTGGATGAGCTTATAGATGCATTTAATATATTAAATGGGAGATTTAAAAAGCTGAAACTTATACTTCTTGGAGATTTTGAGGAGTATCTAAACCCACTCAAGAGAGAGACGATTGATACCATAAAGAGTTGTGAGAAGATTATTCAAGTTGGATTTCAGAGTGATATAAGGGAGTATCTGGCCATATCCTCAATTTTAATTCTCCCCTCATATAGAGAGGGGCTTCCAAACTCTCTTCTAGAGGCTGGGTGCTTCGGTCTCCCCCTTATAGCTTCAGATATTAATGGATGCAATGAGGTTGTTATCGATGGAGAGAATGGGCTACTGGTTAAACCTAAGAGTGTAGATGATATTGTGGATAAGATTTCCATCTTAATTGAGAATAGAGGAGTTTATAAAAAATTGAAATCCAATGTCAGAAATTCAATTATAAAAAGATATAATCAGAGTGATTTTTTAAAGAAATTAAAAGATAGATTGGAGAATTTAAGTTGAAAAGATTATTTGATATTATTTTATCTATATTTTTAATGGTTCTACTATCTCCCCTCTTTATTATTGTATCAATATTAATATATATCAAGATGGGGAGACCTATACTATTTAGACAGGTTAGAGCAGGATTTAATGAGAAGCTATTTACAATATATAAATTTAGAACGATGAGTGATATAAGAGATGAGAGTGGTAAGTTACTCCCAGATGATAAGAGACTTGATAAATTTGGTAAGTTTATTAGAGCCACCTCTCTGGATGAGCTACCTCAACTCTTAAATGTCCTAAAGGGGGATATGAGCTTTGTAGGTCCTAGACCACTTCTAGTTGAGTATCTACCCCTCTACAGTAGAGAGCAGAGGAGGCGACACACCGTAAAACCTGGGATTACAGGATTGGCACAGATTAATGGTAGAAATGCTATAGATTGGGATTCCAGATTTAGATATGATATCGAGTATGTGGATAACCACTCATTTATTTTAGACTTGAAGATTTTATGGAGAACTCTCCTAAAGGTTATAAAGAGAGATGGCGTATCGGCAGATAACCATGTGACAGTTGAGAAGTTTAGGGGTTCAAATTGAAGATATATATATATGGGGCTAGTGGTCACGGTTCAGTCGTAGCAGATATAGCGAGGTTAGTCGGTTATAGAGCCATATTTATAGATGATGGGGATAATATTCACCCCCCGTTTGAGAGTATAAAATTTAATATTGAGACCCCTATAGCCCTTGGAGTTGGGGATAATAGAGTTAGAGAGATACTATTTAATAGAGCCGTTGATGCTGGGTTTAGTGTAGTTCCACTAATCCATAAGAGTGCAGTTATAGGTAGTGGTGTTGAGATTGGAGCAGGTGCCGTTGTGATGGCAAATGTGGTTATAAACAGTGGAGCTACCATTGGGGATGGTGTCATATTAAATAGCAGTTCGGTTATTGAACATGATACCATAGTAGAAGATTTTGTACACATATCCCCAAATGTGACACTTGCAGGGGGTGTAAGAGTTGGAGAGCTGACCCATATAGGGGTAGGCTCATCTATAATACAGGGTATCTCTATCGGAAAATCATCTATAGTTGGAGCAGGTTCTGTTGTTGTTAGGGATATTCCAAGTTATACCATATCTTATGGAAACCCATGCAGGGTTGTGAGGAGTATCGATGAATAGAAGAGTTTTCCTATCCCCTCCACACATGAGTGGTAGAGAGAGAGAGTATATAGATAGAGTATTTGAGAGTAACTACATAGCCCCAGTGGGGGAGTATATTGATAGATTTGAGGAGAGTGTAAGGAGATATAGTGGTTCCAGAGGGGCTTTAGCTCTATCGAGTGCCACAGCTGGACTCCACCTAGCACTTAGAGTATTGGGTATTGAGGAGGGGGATTTTATACTAGCATCAACCTTCACATTTATAGGCTCTGTAGCTCCCATTCTATATGAGAGGGGAGTACCGATATTTATAGATAGTGATGAGAGTTGGAATCTAAATCCCAAGCTTTTAAAAGAGGCTATTATGAGAGTTCCGAAGAGACCTAAAGCTCTCATCTTAACACATCTATATGGGCAGATGGCTCAGATTGATGAGATTGTAAATATCTGTAGAGAGAGTGGTATCTATATTATAGAGGATAGTGCTGAGTCTCTAGGTGCCTCTTTTGGTGGTAAATCTAGTGGAACATTTGGAGATTTGGGTGTATTCAGCTTCAATGGAAATAAGATTTTAACAACCAGTGGAGGGGGTATTCTAATTAGTGATAACTTGGAGTGGATAGATAGAGCTAGAAAGTTATCGACACAGGCTAGGGAGAGTTCTCTCCACTATGAGCATATCGAGTATGGATATAATTATAGGATTAGTAATCTCCTTGCCAGTATCGGTCTGGCACAGATGGAGGTTCTAGATGAGAGGGTAGCTAAAAAGAGAGAGATTTTTAAATTCTATATGGAAGAGCTTACTAGAGCTATTGGTGATGAGGTCAACTTTATGCCAGAGATAGAGGGGAGTAGGGGGAATAGATGGCTCACAACATTAACCTTTAGGAGTATTAATCCAAAAGATGTAATATCTGCTCTAGAGAGAGAGAATATTGAGTCTCGTCCAGTCTGGAAACCTATGCATATTCAGCCTCTATTCAATGGCTCAACCAGATTTTTAAATGGGATAAGTGAGGATATATTCAATAGAGGTATCTGTCTCCCATCTCCAACGGCATTGAGCCTAAAGGAGCTATATAGAGTAGTTGAGGTGATAGATAGCCTATGTTGATAGAACTTCTCCAGCCAACCAAATTTAAACGTGTAATATTCTTCCTACTATCAGATATATCTATATCTATTGCAACAATACTCCTCTCATACCTATTGAGGTTCAATTTTGATATTCCCCAAAAGTTCTTCGACTCGATGTTCTATATGATGTGGATATTGATATCTATAAAAATTATACTCTTCTATCTCCTAAAGATATACTTCACGGCTTGGCGATATTTTGGTCTTGCAGACTATAGAAAGATTGTATCTGCCCACCTAATAAGCTACTCAATATTTACAGCCATATTGATGCTATATGGTGAGCTATTTCACCCATTTCCGAGGGGAGTTGTGGTGATAGATATGTTTCTATCACTATTTTTTATAGGATTTATTAGAATATCTAAGAGGCTATATATAGAAAGTATATATAGAAACCCCCAGAGGAGAACCCTAATTGTTGGAGCTAATGATAGAGCTTTACAGATAATTAAGAGTTCATTTAGTGGAGACATCTCATACCAGCCCATAGCTCTAATTTCGGACAATAGAGGTCTTGTAGGGACATACTTCTATGAGTTGAGAGTCTATAGTGGTGGAGAGATAGAGTCTCTTATAAGGGAGCTAGATATTGAAGCTGTTATCATTGTGGAGAAGCTATCCCAGAAGGAGCTAGATATGCTATTTAGCCGACTAAACTCTCTCGGAATTCACGATATAAAGATTGCCCAGATACTTCAGGATAATAAGCCTAAACTTCAAGATATCTCTATAGAGGATCTACTTGCTAGAAAACCTCAAGATTTGGATACTAAAACAATTGCAAATTTTATATTTGATAAGGTTGTGCTTATTACAGGTGCAGGGGGTAGTATAGGTAGTGAGCTATCTAGACAGGTTGAGAGGTTTGGGGCTAAGATGATAATACTACTAGACCATAGTGAGTTTAACCTCTATAAGATTATGGAGGAGTTGAAGAGTGATAGAGTTATACCTATCATGCAGAGTGTCAGGGATTATAAACTTATGGAGGAGACATTCAAAATCTATAGACCAGATATTGTTCTACACGCTGCAGCCTACAAACATGTCCCCCTCTGTGAAGCAAATGTGAAGGAGGCTATTGAGAATAATATATTTGGAACTAAGAGTGTAATTGACCTATCAATTGAGTATGGTGTAGATAGATTTGTATTGATATCTACAGATAAGGCTGTGAGACCTACAAATGTTATGGGGACTACGAAGAGAGTCTGTGAAATTTATGGAAATTTAGTGCCATCTGGTAAGACAGATATTGTTGCCGTAAGGTTTGGAAATGTACTCGGTAGTTCAGGCTCTGTAATACCAAAATTTAGGTCTCAGATTGAGAGGGGTGAAGATTTAACTGTAACTCATCCAGATATCACAAGATATTTTATGTTAATTCCAGAGGCTTGTCAACTTGTTCTACAAGCTACATCGATTGCCAAAGGGGGTGAACTATTTATCCTAGATATGGGAGAGCCTATCAAGATTGTCGATTTAGCAAAGAAGATGATAGAGCTATCTGGAAGAGATGATATCTCCATCAAGTTTGTAGGTTTAAGGGCAGGAGAGAAGCTATATGAGGAGCTTCTAATAAGTGATAGGGATTTAAAGACAAAATATAGCTCTATAATGGTATCGGATAACTCCCCATCTATAAAGTTTGAGAGTTTAACTTCTCATCTAGATAGATTGAGGGGTAGTCTCGATAGGGAAGAGTTACTGGAGACCCTCAAGATGATTGTTCCAGAGTTTAATCACAATAGGAGTTGAGATGGATATAAAATTAATAGCTAAAGAGGTTTTTATTATTGAGGCCAGAGAGGTTTTAAATCTCTCAAATAGCTTAACAGATGATTTTGAAAATGCTGTAGATGCAATCTTCAAATCTAAAGGGAAGCTTATAGTTTCTGGAATGGGAAAATCTGGAATTATAGGGAGGAAGATTTCAGCTACAATGTCCAGCACAGGGACACCAAGCTTTTTTATACACCCAGCTGAAGCATACCATGGAGATTTAGGGATGATAGAGAAGAGTGATATCGTTCTGTTGATATCTAACTCTGGAGAGACCGATGAGGTCTTGAGGGTTATACCATTCTTAAAATCTAATGGAAATACCATCATAGGAATGAGTGGAGATAGAGAGTCGACACTTGCTAAGAATAGTGACTACCATCTAGATATCGGTGTTGAGAAGGAGGCATGTCCACTACAACTAGCACCGACCTCATCAACAACGGCAACATTGGTTATGGGTGATGCTCTAGCAGTTGTATTGATGAAGTTGAGAAATTTTAAAGATAGAGATTTTGCAAAATTCCACCCTGGTGGAAGCTTAGGTAGAAGGCTACTAACTAAAGTTGAAGATGTTATGCATAAGAGGGGACTTCCATTATGTGCAAGAGATACAGATATAAAAGATGTCATTCAGATTGTATCTGAAGGTAAGGTAGGTCTTGTAGTTGTTCTAGATGGGAGTAGGATTGCAGGAGTTATAACAGATGGAGATATTAGACGTGCAATGGAAAATAGTAGTGAAGAGTTCTTCTCAATTGTAGCGAGAGATATTATGACAAAAAATCCTAAGATGATAG
>JAADDP010000193.1 GCA_013153825.1 Campylobacterota bacterium | reverse complement strand
GTTAGATTTTTAGGTTCAATTATTATTGCACTGTCTATAGAGTCACTAATGCTTGTATTTAAGTTTGCTCTAAATGACCCGAGTCAGATTATATATGCTGTATATTTAATAGTTGGAGTTACACTCCTGATGTTTGGACTCTCATACTATATCAAAGTTAGCTATAGAGATGTAGATGGTGGAGCTAAATAATATATTTTTATCAATTAATAGAAATCAATAAAAGCATCTGATATAATTCCTTGTAAGTTAAGTAAAAGGAATGGAATGGATAAGAAAATCAAATACTTAAGTACGGTTGTAGCTTTTGTTGGAGCTATTTCTATTGCTAATGCAAATGAAGGTAATCATAATACAAAACATTGGGGGTATCTTGGAGACTCTTCACCAGCACACTGGGGTGAGATTGATAGTAAATTTAAGATGTGTGGAGAGGGTAAACAGCAGTCACCAATAGATATCGTATCTGCAAAAGATGCAAACTTGACTCCACTAAAACTGGACTATAAGGTTGGCTCTAAATCTATTATTAATAACGGTCACTCGATACAGGTAAATATAAAAGATGGTAACAGCTTAACATTAGATGGAAAAGTCTATAAATTAAAGCAGTTCCACTTCCATGTTCCGAGCGAGAACAATATTCATGGAGATAAGTTCCCTCTAGAGGCTCACTTTGTGCATGTTTCTGATGATGGAAAGATTGCTGTAATTGGCGTAATGTTTGAAGAGGGTAAAGAGAACCCAATATTAAAGAGAATATGTAACCATCTGTCTCATCTTGATAAGGGGACAAAAGAGAGATGTGGATTGAGTGCAGAAGATATAAAATCTATTATGCCAAAAGATGGGGATAACTATTATAGATTTAAAGGCTCTCTTACAACTCCACCATGCTCTGAGGGTGTAGATTGGATTGTATATAAAAAGCCTCTTAATGTATCAAAAGAGCAAGTAAATGCTTTCTTTAATACATTTAGCTTTCCAAATAATAGACCAGTTCAACCAGCAAATGGAAGAGCAATAGAGGAGTAGTCCTCAACTTCTATATAAAATCACATATAGTTGTGGTTTTATATATTTTAGCTACATTACTTCACATATCTATATCGCTTTAAACTCATAAATTACTATTTAAATCAAATTTATAACTTTAGATGTAAAATCTATAAAATCATAATATAGTATAGGAGACTCTATGAGAGAGATTGAATTTGATGATATTGTCCAATCGGTTAGAAATATCATTTTGCACTGTGGAACAGACCTCCCACAAGATACATATGATGCTCTAAAGAGGGCTATGGAGGAGGAGAAATCACCCGTTAGTAGAGAGGTCATTCGCCAAATATTAGAAAATGCAGATATTGCAAAGGATGAGAAGAGACCTCTATGTCAAGATACAGGATTGGCTGTATTCTTTGTAAAGGTTGGTGATGAGGTTAAGATTAAGGGGGGTCTCTTAAAAGATGCAATAAATAGAGGAACAGAGCTTGGATATAGAGATGGATATCTTAGAGCCTCAACATGTGAGCCGTTTAGTAGAGCAAATCTAAAAGATGAGATAGGCTATAACCTACCAGCAATTATACACTTCGACCTTGTAGCAGGAGATAAGATTGAGATAGAGTATGCTGCAAAGGGTGGAGGTAGCGAAAATGTAAGCCGTGCTAGAGTTCTTCCACCTGCAGCTGGAAAGGATGGGGTAATTAACTTTGTAAAAGAGGTTATATCTGATGCTGGAGGAAATCCATGCCCTCCAATAACTGTTGGAGTTGGAATTGGAGGAACTTTTGAGAAGGCTACTATATCATCTAAACATGCACTATTTAGAGATATAGGCTCTGTAAATAGTGACCCAGAGATGGCTGAGTTAGAGAAAAAAATTTTAGATGAGATAAATAAACTTGGAATTGGAGCTATGGGGATGGGTGGAACCAAGACTGCTCTAGCTGTCCATATTGAGGCTAACCCTTGCCATATAGCTTCATTGCCTGTATCTGTAAATGTGCAGTGCCACTCATCAAGACATACCCATATTACAATCTAAGGAGAAAAGATGGCTCAATATAGTTTAACTACACCACTAACTAATGAGGATACAAAAAAGTTAAAGGCTGGAGACAAAGTTCTACTAAATGGTGTAATTTATACAGCCAGAGATGCAGCCCATAAGAGACTTGTGGAGCTTTTAGAAAAGGGGGAGGATTTACCTTTTGATATTGAAGGTAGTGTTATCTATTTTGTAGGACCAACACCTCCAAAGCCAAATGAACCAATAGGTAGTGCTGGACCTACTACAAGTTATAGAATGGATAGCTACTCTCCAACGATGCTAAAACATGGCTCAAAGGGTATGATTGGAAAGGGTAAGAGAGACCAAGCTGTAAAAGATGCATGTGTAGAGTATGGTGGAGTATATTTTGGTGCAACTGGTGGGGCTGGGGCTCTGCTAGGGAAAAAAATTCTATCTGCTGAAGTGATAGCATATCCAGAATTGGGACCAGAGGCTGTTAGAAAACTTGTTGTAAAAGATTTTCCTGTAACTGTTATAAATGATACATATGGAGATGATTTATATCAGATGGGTAGAGAGCAATATGAGGTCAAAGATTAATCTATAAGTTTGGAGTTCTCAAAAAGATGTTATAATAGTCATTAAAATTATAAAGGATTAAAAATGAAACTATTAACTGCTCTAGCCATATTAAGTGTGGCTCTATTTGCCGGAGGGGAGATACGTTCAGATAATATTGTATATAAAAGACCTATTCAGAAACAGCACTGCTATAAGCCGAATATCGAGAAGTGTCCAGATTGTGAAGATGTAGCAGAGCTATGTCCATATAATGGTGAAGATTTACCGGAGGCTCAAACTGAGCCTTGTGAGGGGTTAACCTATCAAAATAGTATAGGCAACTAGTGATAATTTAGAGAGTTTTATCTCTACTAGTAGTATCGATTTAGAGGCTATAAAAAAGAAGCTATCTAAACAGAAAGAGAAACTTGAAA
>JAADDP010000078.1 GCA_013153825.1 Campylobacterota bacterium | reverse complement strand
ATAAACTCAACTCTGCAGATAGATTAATATTGGATTTAGAGGAGATTGAGAAGTTTAACCAGAGACTCATATCCAAAAATATCATATCAGATTTTAGTAGCAGTTCAAAATTTTATGGAGGGGGATATGTAAAGTCATCGATAGATAGGATGTTTAAGAGTCTATCGAGACAGGTTAAATATTTTGCAGATGGGAATAGAGTTGAAAGAGGCTTTTTTGATGCTATATATCATAATTTAGACATGGATAGTATCGATAGAAGGGTGAGGAGTAGATTTGCCCTAACTGTGAAGTATACAAATCAGAAATTGGTACCTGTAGAGTTGGCTCTATTGAGAGCTAGGGGAGAGATATATTTTGATAGAAACCAGAACTCAGCACTAGATATAGGTACACCTCTCACCGTTCTGCACTCAACTAGAGATGGTAGATGGCACTTTGTAGTCTCTCCAACAAGTTCAGGGTGGGTTAGAGATGATGATATTGCATTTGGCGATAGAGATGAGATTTTAGACTATATTAAGCCAAAGAGGTTTGTGGTAACGGTAGCACCAAAGAGTGCAGTTCAGGTGGATGGGAGATACTACGATTATGTTAGAATGGGGGTCAAGTTTCCTCTACTACTAAAGGTTGATAGTAGTGCAGTTGTATTGATACCAAAGAGGGGTAGAGGTGGTAAGTTGACCATTGGGAGTGGTATAGTTGACTCTGCAAATCTAAATATTGGGTATCTCCCCTACACCCCTGAGAGCATATTAAGACAAGCCTTTAAGTTCCTAAACTCCCCCTACGGCTGGGGAGGCTCATTTGGAGAGCAGGATTGTTCAAAGTTTATTCAGGAGATTTTTGCTACAGTTGGCTTAAATCTACCTAGAAACTCAACAGCCCAGAGTAGAGTAGGGGAGTACATATCCGTAGATGGGCTTAAGAGGGATGTGAAATTGGATAGGATAGTGGAGCTTGGAGAGGTTGGCTCTACCCTTCTACATCTGAAGGGGCATATTATGCTATATATAGGTGTTAATAAGGGTGAACCATTTGTAATCCAGACCGTATGGGGGGAGAGTGGTAGACACTTCGCTCTAGCTAGAACTGCAGTCACTGCACTAGATTTCAACAACTATATAGATAGGGTTGATTTAGTAACAATATTGAGAGATGAAACTGATAAGGAGAGGTAGTTGAAAGAGATAACATTAGATACGAAGATAGCAGATTTACTAAATGATTATGAGGGTATGAAGGATATCTTAATAGATATAAATCCCAAGTTTAAGAAGTTGAATAACCCAATTTTAAGGAGGACTGTAGCAAAGGTTGCCACGGTCAAACAGGCAAGTATCGTTGGGGGTATGAGACCATTAGAGTTGTTAAATAGGTTGAGAGAGGCTGTAGGTCAACCACCTTTAGATGATGGAGCAGATGTTACCATAGATGATGGGATTGATATAGCTCCAGAGTGGATTAATGGTGAGGCGAAGATTGAGTTGGATGCAAATAGAATTTTAGATGGGGGAGGAAATCCTCTAGCTGTGGCTGGAAAGGCTCTTAGGGAGCTTAATGGGGGGCAATTTCTGGTTATAGAGTCCGATTTTAAACCTGAGCCACTAATTGATGAGTTTATCAAGAGGGGTTGCTCTGTCTACTCTCAAGAGTTGAGTGGTGGTAGTTTTAAAACATATGTAAAGGTATCCTAACATATTTGATACTATACCGGATGCCGTAAGAGAGATTGGGGAGTATATAGCCAATGTTGGAGGTGAGGCTATCTTAGTTGGTGGTTCAGTTAGGGACTACCTTATAAATCTTCCAACATCTGACTATGATATAGAGGTTTTTGGATTGGGTGATATCTCTAGGGTTGAGAGGCTACTTAGCAGATTTGGCTCTATAAAGGGTGTAGGAAGGAGCTTCGGTGTTCTAAAGCTTAGGGTAGATGGTCTAGATTTAGATATCTCTATGCCGAGAGTTGAGTATAAGGTTGGAGATGGACATAGGGGCTTTAGAGTTGAGCTGGATAGAGAATTATCCTTTAGGGGGGCATCTATCCGTAGAGACTTTACAATGAATGCCATCGGCTTCTCTCTAAAAGAGAATAGATTTCTAGACCCACATGGTGGAGTTGATGATATAGAGAGGGGTATTCTCAGACATGTAGATAGTATGAGATTTCGGGAGGATTCCCTAAGGGTCTATAGGGCTGTACAGTTTGTAGCGAGATTTAACCTATCCGTTTCCGATGATACTCTAGAGCTACTCAGGAGTATGGTTGATAGTGGCTCCCTAGATGAGCTACCGAGAGAGAGGGTATATGGGGAGTTTAAGAAGCTCTTTTTAAAATCTCATAGACCATCAATTGGTATTGAACTTATGAGAGAGATAGGGGTCATTGATAGGTACTTTCCAGAACTTAAAAATATACAACTCCATAAGTTGGATCAGGTCTCAAAATATGGAGACTTAAGATTTATCTTCGCCACAATAGGTATCTATAATCCAACAGTAATAGATATATTTATCCAGAAGCTCACAATGGAGAGAAGATTGAGAGCTGATGTGAAGAATTTTGTCGATGCCATATTGAAATTTAGAGATGGTTTTAGGGCAAAAGATGTGAGAGAGCTATCCACGAGAGTTAGAGTAGATGAATTTTTAACGCTCTATAGGGCTTTAAACGGCTCAAAAGGGGCTAGGTATATAAAGAGTGTGGCTAAGGGGTCAAAAGCCTTTAAAACGGCTCTAAAGCCTATAATCTCAGGAAAAGAGCTAATTTCACTAGGTTTTAGACCCTCTCGAGAGTTCTCCACAATATTGAGAGAGATATATGAGGCACAGATAGAGGGTAGTGTTAGGGATATGGATGGGGCATTAAAATTTCTACAAAAGAGGGGTATAATTTAGTTTCTATATTTAAGAAAAGTTGGTAAAACTTGGAAATATTACTACATTGGCAACCTACCAACCATTCGATATATTTTTGATCTAAAATTTGAAATCTTAATCCAAAATTGG
>JAADDP010000037.1 GCA_013153825.1 Campylobacterota bacterium | reverse complement strand
GGCCTCTACAATATTTCTGTTTCTAATCTTCCTTAAGATATTTACTTCAGATATTATATCTGCCTTTATCTTCTCAAATATATTTTTGGCTTCAGCCTTATTATATACACTCCTTCCATCTCTATATCTATAGGAGAAATCTCTTGAGAATAGCTCCTTAATTACAAAAAGTGCATCCAATCTATGTATATCTTTCACAAGATATACAATTCCAAAGCCCCCCTGACCTAAAATTTTAACTATCTCATAATGTCCACCAATCCTATATCCTATTGGTAAATGTTCATTACTTTGCATATATCATAACTCTCTTTCTTAAACTATTATTTCAATATAAGTATAAATATGTAGCTACAGCAATAACTGCTAACGTGACTGCGATTATTGCCTTTTTAATATTTCTATTATCTTCTTTAGATGCTCTACTCTTTCTATTTGAAAAGTATCCACCACCACTCTCTCTATTATCTACTAAGGATGGTCTCGAGCCTCTGGTATATTTTGGGAAAAATCTTATAACTGTCACATTATCCGTTGGAATTTTACTATAAATTTGCTCTTTTAGGGAGTTAAATGGCATATTAAATATATTTTTGTCTATATCTATCTTCTCCCAGAAACCATCACTACAGAGTAGAAATTTACTGCTATAGTTTAGATTTGAGTACTCTATAAAGATATTCTCTGCCTTGAGGTTGCTCTTTCCGACAACATATGCCAATATATTCTTCTGATACTCTCTCCTCTCCTCCTCTGTAATCTTATTTGAACGAAATAGAACCTCTCTAACTGAGTGGTCTAGTGTCCTCTGTATAACCTCTCCATCACCATTTAGCTCATATACCCTACTATCTCCAACATGTGCAATATATAGCTCTGAGCCATGTAGAGTAAGTGTTAATGTTAAGGTTGTAGCCATCTTATACTTATTACTCTTCTTCGAGAAGTTGACAAGCCTCTCATTAGCTTCAAGTATCGACTCAACTAGAAACCTCTCTATCTCATCTCTAGACATCATCGGATTAAAGTGCTTATTGAATGATTCAAGTATCGACTCTACAACAAGTTTACTGGCAATCTCTCCACTATCTCCACCCCCTACACCATCTGCAACTATAAGCAGAACCCCCTCAGGGAACTCCATATGGGCTAAGTAGTCCTGATTTTGTAATCTGGTCAAACCTACTGTTGAGAATAGCTCTGCTCTATACTGCTCACTATCTATAATATTCTCAATTATATCTCTCTTTCTGACCGTTATAACATCAAGTAGTAGATTTAGGTCATCCTCAACCTCATCAATACTCTCTTTTAGGGTGAGATTTAGAAATTGATATACTCTAGGGATTTTTACATCTCTACACCTCTGCTTTAGATACTCTCCTAAGCTGTGGGCTATCTCTCTATTGGATGCTATCTCTAAATCTATATTCAATATATTTTTTGAGACATTTCCACCAATTAGTAACTCTCTTAAGAACTCTTCAACCTCTGAAATGGGAGTAGCCATCTAATCAACCTTTACGCTAAACTGAACCAGAGGTCTATCTAGATACCCCCTACTCACTATATCTATAGTTAGCTCATCAACCCCAATATCTGGTATAGTCACCTGCTCATCACCATCACCGAGAATTATCTCTCTATCTCTATAGAGTAGTCTCACAATATAGTATTGACTATTCAATCTACTCTCCACCATCAACAGTTCTCCTACAGCTTTAATATATACAGGTTTGCTGGAGATTACTCTCCCCAGAATATCTTGGTGGCTCTTATACTCCTTACCTCCCCACTTAAAGTATCTACCTTTTGGTCTCTCAACTGAGCAATCTATCAGAGTTCCATACTTTGACATCTTATATGCCATCCTATTAAGTTTAAACTCATCTCTAAATTTTGCAATCTCTAGGGAGTAGTATCTCAATGTAACCCCTTCACTATCTATCGATAGGTTTGTATCATTAAACTCAACCTCTTTAGTGTTAAATTTAAAGCTTTTATCTGGTGCTATAACCTCTTTTACATCCAACTGGCTACTATCAACCTTATACTTATCTGGAATCTCATCTAGTAGAACATTTGTATAGATACCCTCCATATCTCCTCTGCTATCATCCAACTTCCAGAATAAATTATCAAAATTTGTAAATGATAGTTCACTATCTGAACGGTTAAATATATCTATAGTATCTCTCCCTAAATCTACCGTTATACTAGCTATGATACTACACATCTCAAGCCCCTTATGGTACTCACCCCCAGCCAATACCCTCTTTCCATCTATATCTACAAGTAGTAGATGAACTCTCTTCAGTCCATTTCCTCTAGGTATAAAGAATGACTCCATATATATTTTATATGCTCTATCTTCACCAACCTTGAGAGATTGAGTGTCTCTATTTTGACTATCCACCTTAGCTGTAGAATCATATATTGGATTTAGGGAGAATATCAACCTCTCATCACCTTTTGAGTTCAATGTTATTCTATCTATCTCTGCATCAAGCTCAAAGCTCAATGTGTCGTGCTGATAGTCCAAATCCTCCAAATCGCTACCTATATCATAATCAGCTGAGCGATACTTATCTGTATTGAAGAACTCAAGCTCAACACACTCATCAGACTTTATAGATATAAATCCCCTCTTTATCCTATTTTTTAATATTTTTGAGTCCCCATATATTGTTCCACTCTCCTCATAAATCTCCTGATTATTTAGATAGAATCCCAATCTATTTGAGAAGTTTAGATTGAACCTTAACCCTATGAAGTATATCTTCTTAAATTCACCCTTTGAATCTTTATCCAGCTCCCTCTTTAGGAGGTTTATATCAAATATAGATGCAACTTCACTACTCTCTCCATTTAGATTAAAGACATTTATATTTGGAATATTTTTTCTTATTTGAGACTCAACGTAGTACTCAACCTTCTCAATAATTGTATTGGTTCTACTCTTCTTATTTAGAACTGAACGGATTGCCTTTGCTGTAGCTCTAGGCATATAGAATATTATTGAATAGATAT
>JAADDP010000122.1 GCA_013153825.1 Campylobacterota bacterium | reverse complement strand
TTTCTGCTCCTTTAACTTCTGGCTATAGTATGAGAGGTCAAATGGCTGGAGAGATGAGATATTGTCTTGGCTCTTTGCAAACTCTCTTAACTCCTCTATCTCCTCCTTTGCAAAAGGTAGGGATAGCTCTAAGAGTCTTTCTAAAAACTCTATCACCTCTTTAGTGGAGTTTGCATCTTTTTTCTCAATTGAGTAGTCAGCATAGCTATTAAACCCTAAAATCTCTACCTTTTTATCCCTTAAGAGTAGTATCCTATCTATAACCTCTCCATTCTCTGGGGCTCTTGTTGTGTAGGCTTTGTAATACTCCTCCCTAACTTCTCTATTTCTTCCATAGGTCATATATAGAATATAGTCTGGAATTTGAAGTGTAAATCTATAGTAGATTTTCCCATCTCTCTCAACCCTTCTACTCTCCAAGTCACTCTTCTCAATACCTGCGACATCTGCCTCCTCTAGGAGTAGCTCATAGCTCTTTTGTGCCTCTATTAGGTTTTGGGAGAACTGGTTTGATAGCTCCTCTAACTCCAAATCTATCCTCTCCAACTCCTCCTTCTGCTCTTTTGGCAAATCTATCCCATTTAGCTTTAGAGTCTTGATAGAGTTATCTACTACCCTCTGCTCCTCTCTATCATCAGACTTTAAACCCTCTATCTTTTTAAATAGCTTCACATTCTGAAGTAGTTTTGTCTCAAACTTAGATATTTTGGGTAGAACCTCCAAATAGGCCTTTGTGGTCTCCTTAGAGTTATTCACATTGTGAATATGGTCTAGTGCTGTAAATAGGCTATCTCTTATAGACTCCAAATCCTGTAGAGGCTTTAGGGTTGAGCTGTAGTCTCTCCCATCTTGAATAATCTTCTCAATCTCTTTTTCCTGATTTTCTAGCAGTTTTCCAAACTCTTCTGGAAACTTCTCTAAATCTATACTCTTAAACTCATCTAATACCATCTTAAAACTCCAGTAGTCCAAATTTTTTTATAAAATCATCATCGATATCAATTAAACCCCTCTTCTGTAGAGAGTCTAAAACCTCTTTTGTGCAGTGAGTATCATCTGGCCACTCTCGCCCAAACCCATCAATCTCACCCTTATTTGTCCCATCAACTGCAATGATAGGGTTTAATATGATATCTCTTGATGCGTCAATATTATTTACAACTCTCCAAATCAACATATATGGGTTATCTATAGAGTTATTTTTATCATCTACAAATACCAAAATTTTAATATGCTCTTTTAGGGGGTAGAACTGCTCAATATTTTTTAGTATAGCCTCTCTCTTCTCTACCTTTACAACTGTAATTGGATTTTTGGTATCTCTAAAATACTGTTTTAACTCCTTTATCGAGCTATCTATCTTTTGAATTTTCTCAAATAGCTCCCCATCACTTAGAGGCTTTTTAACCCCCTCTTCCACCTCATCTCCTGTGGCATCAACCCCTAGCTTTCCACCAACTAGAGGCTCATCGGAGCTATGGTCTAGAGCATCGACAATCCCCTCACTAATAAAAATCCTATCTTGAGAGACTCTATTTAAGATATATCTTGTAATAGCCATATGGTCTGTAAGCTCTGGAGCATCTGAATTTACAAAAACTGCATGTTTTACAAAGCTCATCTGCCCCACACCCCAAAAGGCGTGCATAAACTGCTTTGCATGTCCTCTATATAGAGTTTTCATCTTGGCTAGAATTAAGTTGTGAAATACTCCATTCTCTGGCATATAGTAGTCGATTAAATCTGGAGCCATAGGCTTTAGGAGTGGTAGAAATATCCTCTCTGTAGCCCAACCCATATACTTATCCTCTAGTGGAGGCTTTCCAACAACTGTAGCTTGAAAGATAGGATTCTTCTTCATTGTAATTGTCTCAACCTCCATAACTGGATATGGCTCTTTTAGGGTGTAGTATCCTGTATGGTCTCCAAATGGCCCTTCTATCTCTAGTCTATCTGGGTCAACAAACCCCTCTATTACAATATCTACATCTTGAGGGATATATATACCATTTGTGATTGACTTTACTAAGATTGGGTTCTCTCTCCTAATAAATCCATATAGTAGAAGCTCAAACATACCGTGAGGCATTGGGGCTTGACCACACCAGATATATAGAGGGTCTCCACCAATTGCCACAGATACTGGCATCATCTTACCTGCCCTCTTATACTCATCAAAAAATGCAGAGGCATCTTTGTGTATCTGCCAGTGAACCCCCAATCTATCTTTCCCATACTGTTGAAGTCTATACATCCCTAAGTTCTGGGTTGAGCCATCAAGACTTCTCGTATATACCTGCCCCATGGTGATAAATCTCCCCCCATCATCTTCCCAAGTTTTGAGGATAGGGAGCTTATCTAGGTCTATATCTCTCTTTTTAATTATAACCTCTTGACATAAACCTAACCTCTTTACCCTCTTTGGGAACACCTTTCTAAGGGATAGTAGCTCTGGAATAGATTTTATCTTCTCTAAAAAAGTTTTTGGTGGCTTAAACTTTAGGAGTCTATCTATATCTTTTGCAATCTCATCTGGGTTTCTACCTAAGATTTTCTCTGTAATATCCCTATTGGCAAATATATTCATTAAAACTGGAGTATTATACTCAATACCTAATCTCTTATTAATTGGATTTGTAAATAGAAGTGGTGATGAGGTCTCCTTTTTAACCTCAATATATGCTATGTGGGGAATTTCAAGCTCTACATCTAACTTCTCACTGATGACTCTTAGGTTCCCCTCTTTTTTTAGAAACTCTACTACATTTTGCATTAAATCCCTTTATCAAGCTAACTATAAAGGGATATTTTATCAAAAATAGCAACTAATATCAAAAGAGAAGGCTAATTATTTTTTAGCCATTTATCTCTCAATTTTTTATGGAAACTACTATCAATTCCATCAGATTCTCTAAGCTCTAATAGAGTTCTATCAACGCTTTCTCTAAGTGGGCTTCCTGTTGGGAAAACTATTCCATAGTTTTGAGGGTTGAATTGGAAAGGAAGCACAATTAACTCTTTTCTCTTAGCCTTTTTATTTATTTTATTTG
>JAADDP010000121.1 GCA_013153825.1 Campylobacterota bacterium | reverse complement strand
ATAAATAAAAAATTAATCTTCCACAATTTAAGCGATAAAGATAGAGATAGACTAGATAGGGCTGGTCACTTCTGTGAGGTGGAGCTATTTAAGATTTTTAACCATAATAGGTAGCTTCAGCAAATTCTTAATAAAAAAACATATTTAATAACATTTTAAACTAAAAACTATTACAATCATAACAAATATTACTTAATGGAGTATCTTATGAAAGGAATAGTATTAGCAGGAGGAAATGGAACTAGGTTATATCCAATTACAATGGGGGTATCCAAACAGCTACTTCCAATATATGATAAGCCGATGATATACTACCCTCTATCTGTATTAATGTTGGCAGGTATCAATGATATATTAGTAATCTCTACGGAGAGTGATTTGGAGTCATATAAAAGACTCTTAGGAGATGGCTCTAAGTGGGGTCTATCCATCAGCTTTGCTGTTCAAAAATCTCCAGATGGGTTGGCTCAAGCCTTTATTATTGGGGAGAAGTTTATTGGAGATGATAGCGTCTGCCTAATATTGGGGGATAATATATTCTACGGCTCTGGATTGATATCTCTAGTTAAGAGTGCATCAGAACTTAGAGATGGTGCAGTTATATTTGGTTATCAGGTAAAAGATCCAGAGAGATTTGGGGTAGTTGAGTTTGATGAGAATAGAAATGTATCTAGCATAGAGGAGAAGCCCAAAGAGCCTAAATCAAACTTTGCAGTTACGGGGCTATACTTCTACAGTAATAGTGTCATAGAGATAGCCAAAGGTGTTAAACCATCTAGTAGAGGTGAGTTGGAGATAACCTCTGTAAATCAGGAGTATCTAAAGAGGGGGGAGCTTAAGGTTGAGCTACTAGGTAGGGGATTTGCTTGGTTAGATACAGGGACACACGACTCTCTCCTATCTGCAGGGCTATTTGTACAGACTATAGAGAAGAGACAGGGGTATAAGGTGGCATGTCTTGAGGAGATAGCCTACAATAATGGGTGGATTAGTAGAGATGACGTTTTAAGGATAGCTTCAGTTCTAGATAAAAATAGTTATGGAAACTACCTAAGGGAGATTGTAAAATGAGAAATATTCTTATAACAGGTGGTGCAGGATTTATAGGTAGTAACTTCATTCCATATATTTTAGATAGGTATAGCGACATTAGAGTTATAAATATTGATGCTCTAACATATGCTGGTGATTTAAATAATCTGAAAGATATTGAGGAGGGTAGTAGATATAGCTTCATTAGAGGAAATATATGCAATAGAGAGCTTCTAGAGTTCATATTTAAGAGTTATGATATAGATGGTGTTATCCACTTTGCTGCTGAGAGCCATGTGGATAATAGTATAGCCTCTCCTGAGATATTTATAGAGACAAATGTAAATGGGACATTTACCCTACTAGATGTGGCATATAGATACTGGATGGAGTCGCCATTTAAGTATAGAGCTAGATATTTAGGTGTAGATGGTAAGCTCCCTAGGTTTCACCACATATCAACAGATGAGGTTTATGGCTCTTTGGGAGATGATGGCTACTTTACGGAGGAGACCCCATACGCTCCAAACTCCCCATATAGTGCCAGTAAAGCTAGTTCAGATATGCTTGTTAGGGGATACAATAGAACATATGGTTTAAATAGTGTAATTACAAACTGCTCAAATAACTATGGGCCAAAACAGCACCATGAGAAGTTAATTCCAACAATTATTAAAAGAGCCTTGAGTTGGGAGCAGATACCTATATATGGTGATGGGAAAAATGTTAGAGATTGGCTATATGTGGAGGACCACTGCAGGGGCATAGATTTGGTCTTTCATAGAGGTAGAGGGGGAGAGAGCTACAATATTGGTGGCGACAATGAGAAGAGAAATATAGATATAGCTCTCACCATATGTGATATATTGGATGAGTTGAGACCAATCAGCTACTCATATAGGGAGTTAATCTCATTTGTAGAGGATAGAGCAGGACACGATAGGAGATATGCAATAGATTATAGTAAATTGAGGAGAGAGTTAGGATGGGTACCCAAAGAGAGCTTTAGGAGTGGAATTCTAAAGAGTGTAAAGTGGTATCTAGAGAGATATTGAGGAACTAGGCTATGATTGGGAGAAGAGAAGAGGATATCATGTCGAGCTGGAGGAGCAGAGATGCTCTTGTGACTATAGCTACGGTGGTGGAGAATCTAAATAGAGTTCATATAGAGAGGAGATTGGATAGCTTTTTGGAGCAGGAGTGTAGCTTTGGATTTGAGATAGTTATATTTGATAATGGCTCTAGAGGTAGAAGCCTCAATATATTGAGAGAGTATGAGAGTAGATTCCCCTCAATTGTAAAGATAATATATAGAGATACTCCATGCAGTAGGGGGATAGACTTTTCAAAGGTCAAAGGTGAATTTGTAGCCCTATGTAGTGGTGATGACTACTGGTGTGATAGGGAGAAGTTGCAGACTCAGATTATGGCTATGGAGGGCTATCCAGATGTAGATATGAGTTTCCACCCTGCATATAAACTTATCAACAATAGAATATGTGAGATTATTGGAAGACGCTATAGTGGAGATAGAATATTCTCTACTGATGAGGTTATAGTAGGAGGAGCTCCTCTCCCCCCAACAGTCTCAATTATATTTAGAAAGAGGTTTCTGGATGACTCATCTAAAGGTGGAATTCTCTATCTAGATAGGGTTATGGCTCTCCATAGAGTTGAAAAAAGGTTTTTAAATATTAATTTTTTATATTAGTATGTATATATAAGCTAAATATAATAATAAAAGCCAATTGAGAGGTATGTAGTTGCTAAATTCTCTTAATATAGCTTATAGCTGTATTAATATTATATTTTAAGTGTAATTTAAGTGTTATACTATAGGGCTGGAGCCAAAAAAGTGGCTCTTTTTTAGAAAAATTTGGAATAATTTAGGCGAAAAAATGGGTTAAAACTTAAATATACATTAGGTATAAATATTAATTTGCCTGATTTTTGCAATTTTCTCTAAAAATTTAGAGATATTAGTTAAAATTTTGGAGTAGAATATTTATGGAATTTTCTAAATTTATCGA
>JAADDP010000180.1 GCA_013153825.1 Campylobacterota bacterium | reverse complement strand
GTCTCTATTTGTAACACTAGAATAGTTATAAGTTTTGGCTATAGGGAGTTAAAATCCGTTACAATTAAGTTCATAAAGTCGACTATTATTATGGACAAGATAGAGCTAAGTATTGAGACCATAAAATAGCAGAGAGAGTTTATAGAGAGACTCTCTAATAGAGATATATATTATAATGGAGAATATATGAATTTTAGATATAAAGTAGCATTTATATTGAGTATAGCAGTTATATTCACAGCTTGTGATAGCAGTAGAGAGAGTTCCATCAAGATGGATAACATGGATAATATAGAGCAGGATATAGTATCAACCTCAACAGCAATTGTAGATGATGAATTGGGAGGTATTGCCGTTAGTGATGATAATATCTCATCACCACCAGTGGAGAGTGTTGATGATGAGGTTGAGGAGAATATTACTATTGATGGGGTTACAGAAGAGCCAATAGATAATAGCTTTAATGGATTTGATATATATCCAACTCCAGAGGTATCAGAAGATATCAATGATAGTTCCAATTCTATACAAAATAGTCATGTAGATGATAATACAGATATAAAATCAAGATTTTTGAAGGGGTGTAGCCAAGTTGTAGATAAGGAGTTCTTCGAGGTATGTTACAGCTATGATTTAAAGGTGGCAAAGGCAGTTATATATAGATTAGAGGGCGACCTTGTAAATGAGCTTAATATAAAAGAGAGACCAAAGTTCTATGAGGAGGAGCAACTTCCACAGGAGTATAGAGCAGAGTATAGCGACTATACACACTCAGGATATGATAGGGGACATATGGCTCCAGATGCCTCATTTGATTGGTCTATAGAGAGCCTTGAGGCTACATACTCTATGGCAAATATAATTCCTCAAGTTCCAGAGGTAAATAGATATGGTTGGGCTAACCTTGAGCAGTATGTAAGAGATATGGCAGTTGAGCTAGGGTATGTAGATGTTATAAATGTTGTTGAGTATGGAGATGATGTAGAGAGGATTGGAGAGAATAAGATAGGGGTCTCTAGTGGATACTATAAGATTTTATCAAATGGGGATGAGAACTATAGAGAGTGCTTCTACTATGAGAATGAGGAGCCCCAAACAGATGCTGATAGTGTGGAGAGACATAGGGTCGATTGTAGTATAGTTAGATAGGTTTGTTATAATTCCAAAAAAAATTGGAGATTATGTATGTTTTCAACAGCAGACCTGTGTGATAGCTATAGAGATGAGATATCTGTATTAAATACACCTTTAAACTCATATGGGGGGGTAGATATTTTTTCTGGGGAGGTTGTAACTCTAAAGTTAAATAGAGATAATAGAGCCTTAGTTGAGATGTTAAAGAGAGAAGAGGGGAGGGGAAGAGTTGCAGTTATCGATGTTGATAAAGCTTTTTATGCAGTTGTTGGTGACACTCTTATGGGTTATGCTCATAAAAATGGTTGGGCTGGATTAGTCATCAATGGATATGTAAGAGATACAAAAATTACAAGAGATATAGATGTTGGACTTCTAGCTATTGGAACATGTCCAAGAAAGAGCTTTGAAGAGAATAGCTCATATAGAGATATACCATTAAATTTTGGTGGTATAGAGTTTAGGAGTGGAGACTACATCTATGTAGATAGCGATGGAGTTGTAGTATCAGATAAGAGATTAATAGGAGATGGTATTGAGTAGAAAAGTAAATTTTAGTGCAGGACCCTCAACCCTGCCAAAAGAGATTTTAGAGCAGATTAGAGATGAGATAGTAGACTTTAGAGGAGAGGGGCTATCTATTATAGAGGCTTCCCACCGTTCAAAGGTGTATGATGATATACATAGTGAGGCAATATCTCTATTAAGAGAGATATATAAAATTCCAGAAGATTTTGAGGTTCTACTTCTCCAAGGTGGGGCATCTCTACAATTTGCAATGGTTCCAATGAACCTCTATAGAGGTGGAAAGGTTGAGTTTGTAGATAGTGGTAGCTGGTCATCTAAGGCTATAAAGGAGGCTAAAATTCAAAATATTAACTTTGAGACGATAGCCTCATCTAAAGAGACAAGCTATGATAGGATACCTGAGAATATAGAGTTTAGTGATGACTTAGACTACGCCTATATAACATCAAACAATACGATATATGGAACGGAGTATAGAGAGTTTCCAGAGACAAAATCCCCTCTAGTTGTAGATGCCTCAAGCGATATTCTCTCATATCAGGTAGATTGGAGTAGAGTTGACCTACTATTTGCAGGAGCTCAAAAGAATGCAGGGGTGGCAGGAGTTACCGTTGTAGTTGCAAGAAGAGAGCTAATAGAGAGAGAGAGTAGCAAAACTCCAATAATCTTGAGATATAAGACTCATCTAGATAAGAACTCTCTATATAATACACCTCCTGTATTTGCTATATACACATTAAATCTAATATTAAATTGGATAAAGAGTATTGGGGGAGTTGATGAGGTTCATAGAAGAAATCAGCAGAAAGCAAAACTTCTATATGATACGATAGATAGTAGTGGTGGTTTCTATGTTGGACATGCAGATAAGTCTTCTCGTTCGCTTATGAATGTTACATTTAATATAAAAAATGGAGATGGCTCTAACAACTCAGAGCTTGAAGCTAAATTTATTAAGGAGGCTACTAAGCTAGGAATGGTTGGACTAAAGGGGCATCGCTCCATTGGTGGACTTAGAGCATCTCTATATAATGCTATGGATATTGATGGTGTTAAGCAGTTAACACAATTTATGGATAATTTTAAATCTAAAAATTTATAATTAAAAGAGACTTTTAAGTCTCTAAACCTCTTCCAATTAAAAATTTATCAAAAAAATAACTATTTTTAACTATATTTAATATTTAGTAGTTTATAATAACACTATATTTAATAGAAGGAAATAGAAATGAGAATTATAAATTTATTAATTTTAATAGCTTTATCAATAATAATTGAAGCAAAAACTGTATATTTTGATGGAGAAAATGGAGATACTAATGCATGGATAACTCTAGATAATGGTGTTATTCAAAATATTTACGATGAGGATTTAAATAGTAGAGTAGTTAGTCTATCGCCTGGGA
>JAADDP010000027.1 GCA_013153825.1 Campylobacterota bacterium | reverse complement strand
ACCTCTCTCTTTGCATGTTCTGAGAAAATCTTTTCAGTGATGGTCTGTCCCATAGAAAATCCTTTTTAAAATTTGGAAATTATATCAATTTAGCAGTTTGAAGTCTATATATTGGGAGGAGGGGGAGAGGGTGTTGTAGTTATCTGGCTCAAGGGGAGAACCAGATAACGCTCTAGTCTGGTATTCCCATTGTCCAAGCTTTATATTGAGGATGGTATGAGAATAGGTGAGCTGGTCCCTCAGAGAGGTTCATAGGGTAGCCATTCATATATATAACTGTTGTACCATTAGTACCAAAATCTACACCTACAGAGAATACAATGAACTTATCCTCTAGATTTGCACTCTTAAGCTCATCATATGTTGGGAGATATACATTTGGTGCAAAGTTACCATCTTTAATGTGGAGTTTTATCCCATCTCTAAGTAGATATTGAAACCTTAAGATATTTACAACCTCCCCACTATCAACATCGGTGGAGTCGACAGGAAGAAACTCAATCTCTCCATCACTATTTTGGCTTAATATAATATCAGCATATAGTCCATTAAATAGTATTAGCCCTGCAAATAGTACTTTTATTAGATTTTTAACCATTTTAAATCCTTTTATAGAAAATATTATATGAATAGAAATATTTATCAACTATTCATGTTAGAATTATACCTCTACGGAGCTTATTTTTATATTAAAAACTGTTAAAATAAAAGAAAAAATGTTTATATTCTGCTATTTGAACTGCTATATATGTATAGTGCCAAAATAGATAGTAGAGCTATAGGGAGAATAGATGCCAACTCTGGAGATATAACCCCATTTTGCCCCATCCTATTTAGGGCAAATAGAACCCCCCACATAAATAGAGTTCCTCCAAGTGTCTGGGCAGTTACAATCACCATATTTAAATATCTAGCATGAGATGGAATTGAGAATATTAAGATGATTAATATTGTAATTGAGAATAGGGGAGTTAAGACCTTTGAGTAGATATCTGCTCTAATCTTTGTAGTTGTAATTCCCTGTGCTAGTAGTAGTCTATCTGCCATAACACTCTCATATAGTGTCAATCTCCTATTCTCATATATGGAGTTTAATATCTTTGGATTATACCCCTTGAGGGTAATTAGAGTATCTCTATGGGATATTTCAAGTCTGCTCTTATCATCAACTACCCTCTTTATAGTCACATCTTTTGCCAACCAATAGCCATCTTTAAATATCGCCTCTTTAGCCTCTTGAAGCTCCACAACATCTTGACCATCTATAATAAATATCTTTAACCCCTCAAATCTGCTCTCCTTTACAATAAGCCTCTTAGCGTAAATAAAGCTACTATTATATTTAAAGAACATATCATCGGTGCTATTTGAGATGTTATATCTACCCTTCTTTATCGCCCTTGCAATATCTGAAGCTAGAGCAAACTGTGTAAAGTTTAATCCCACAAATATAACATATGTTAAGATGGCAAGAGCCAAAAATGGCTTAAATATATCTCTTTGGGATACTCCTAGTGAGTAGAGGGCAATTAGAGTATTATTTTTTATAAATGATATCTTTGTCCAGATTGCCCCAAAGGCTATTGCTAGTGGATAGAGTAGATTTAGAGACTCCTGCCACCTATTAAAGATATATAGAACCTTAATATTAAATGAGGGAAGAGAGGAGTTTGTCATTAGAAAATCTAGCCCTGTAAATAGTAGGGATAGTGCTAGTAATACAGTTAGCATGTTTTTTGCATAGTGCTTAAAAACATACCAAAACATCTATCTACTCTCTATTGAACTTTTTGAGGGAGTATCTAGATTTTATCTCCTCTAAACTTCTGCTATTAAATTCATTTAGAACTTTTGTAGTATACTCAATCCAATCTGGAATAATCTTCTCCTCATCTTGAGTGAAATCACTTAGAACATAGTCTGGAACTTGACTCTTATATTGAGGCTTTCCAACCCCCATCCTAACTCTAATATAATCTTTTCCAATTAGACTATCAATAGATTTTAGACCATTGTGTCCACCATCTCCACCACCTCTTTTAAACCTTAGAGCAGAAAATGGCAAATCTATATCATCATGAACTACAACGATATTGGAGTTATCTATCTTATAGAAGTTTTTAACAGCTAAAACACTCTTTCCCGAGAGGTTCATATATGTAGCAGGTTTTAGGTAGAAATCTTTTCCAATCTTATAGAGTTTTCCAAAAAAGGAACTTTTTGATACATCTATAGGGTTAGAGTTGGATAGGATACTATCTATAACTCTAAATCCTATATTGTGTCGAGTATTATCATATCTCTTTTCAGGATTTCCCAATCCTACAAACAGCACTACTTAGCCTTAATTACACCACAAACGGCTACATGAGGCTTATCCATTAGACGACAATCTTTTGGAGCTTCCATATCTCTAATTAAGATTGCATCATCTCTATCTAGGTCTGATACATCTAATACAAACTCTTTTGGCATATTACCAATTTTACCTCTAACCTTAACTCTCTTCTTAGATTGAACCAAAACCCCTTTATTTTTAAGACCCTTTGGAACTCCAACAGTTCTAACAGGAACTAAGTAGTCAGTCACTAAATCAGGAAGTGCAACTCTTAAATCTACATGTAGAATATCACCAGTTACTGGATGTAGTTGATACTCTTGGATAATTACATCTAACTCTTTACCATCAACCTTTACTTTGAATGTAAGGCTCTCTTTTCTCCTTACAGTTTTGATGAAATCACCCTTCCTAAAAGCTACCTGAATATTATCTACACCCTTTGCATAGATATTGGCAGTTAGATAACCATCTCTTCTTAGTCTTCTAGCAGAAGCTGAGCCGATACTCTCTCTAAGTTTGCCTACTAACATGTTAATCCTTTTACAATATTTTAAGTCGGCAATTATACCCAAATATATTTAACACTTATTTAATACTCTTATAAGCTTCTATTAGCTAAAATTCTCTTAATAAAAGCTTTTGAGTAAAATTTTTTGAGGCTTCAAAAGTTGAGTTTTAAACTTTTCTTAAAATCCCTATTTTTCGGGCTTTTGAGAAGTTTGGGATATATTA
>JAADDP010000181.1 GCA_013153825.1 Campylobacterota bacterium | reverse complement strand
GGAATTGCATCTATAAATATGTAATTATATCTCTTTTTTAATATACCTAATAGAAAATATAGTCTCTTGGAGAGTATCAACTCTGAACTATCCTCCGTTATCGAACCTGCACTCATAATATCTAAATTTCTATATTTTGTATTTTGAATTAATCTATCAACGTTACTCTCATTACCTGCTAGAAAGTCACTCGCTCCAAGATTTGTATTTAAATCAAAAATATTATGTAGTTTTGGAGAGTATAGGTCGAAATCTATAATTAGAGTCTTATAGTCTGCCTTCTGAAATATATAACCTAAGTTTGATACAATATTTGATTTTGCCTCCCTATATCTACTAGATGTGATACTTATTACATTTCCCATCTGCTTTGGGTGGTTAAAGTTTATCTTGGTTCTTAAGTTTCTGAAGCTCTGCAGAAGCCTATCAGATTTTGTTGTTATTCTCTTTCCATCTTCTAGTATAGGTAGCTCCCCATATAGAGGAAGAGGTGTTAATGTCCTTAAGTCCTGAATATGCAGTAGCTTATCGACAAGACCACTTCTCCAATATGCGAATAGTGATGATAGTATTAGACTAAATATTGTTGAGATTGCAACACCCATTGCCCTTTTAGGCTTTATGGGAATTCTATCTGAGTATGCACTATCTATTATTTCATAATCTGGAATTGTTGCAACCCTCTTCATATTATTCTCTGCCTGTTTCTCTAGAAGATAGGAGTACATCTTTGAATTTACATCATGGTTTCTCTGCAGGTCTATAAGCTCTTTCTCCTTTGTAGGAAGCCTCTTTAAATCTTTTTCATAACCATTTTTAAGCTTTTTTAAGACCATCTCTTTATGTAGAATATTGCTCTTAAGCTTCTTTATCTCCTGATTTATCCCACTCTCAACCATAGATATATTTCTCTTAAGGCTCTGCACATCTGGATGTTTCGGTGTAAACTCTTGACTCAACTCATTCAATCTCTGCTTCATGCTCTGTAGGTTTTCTATATTTCTTACTGTTGTATCTGCATTTAACTCTATTAGAGTGGGAGTTACACCGATAAACTCCTTTCCACTATTTATATGTCTAAATGCACCATCTATCAACCTCTTCTCTATACCTATCTGTGATAGCTCAATCTGAATCTCACTCAATTTATTTAGAAGTATCTGAGACTGATTTGTAGGTTCAATTATATTATTCTTAATTCTAAACTCCTCTAACCTACTCTCGGATAACTTTAACTTCTCACCAGTCTTGCTGAGCTGTCTATTTATAAAGTCCAATATCTTATCATTCTGTCTACTCTTATTTTTTATACTCTGCTTAATCAAAAAATCCATTAGATTATTTAGATAATATATCGCTCTATCTGGCGATGTATCTTGGTATGATATCTTTATTAGGGAGGCATTCTCATTAACCCTTGATGCCTTAAAGTTCTTTTTAATTATGTTCTCATATATATTTCTGTTACTTCCATTCAATTTAATATATATAGGTTTATCAAAATCTACCTTTTTTACTACTCTAAACTTAAACCAATCGGTCTTAACCTCTTTCCCATATTCAAAAAAATTCTTGTACTTTTTGCTCTTAGACTCGATATAGAAGCCATACTTCTGTGGTGTTAAAGTTATATATTTTCCGACCATATCATCAGATATATTTATATCATCAATTAATATTGGAGAGTTGTAGAACAGCTCTACCCTCTTATATCTATCCTCAACAAAGTATTGGACATTTATATTTAACTTCTCTATAGCATCTTTATGTAGATGGTATGTCTGGAGAATTGCCAAATCTTGGTCTATATTCTCCGAACCTGATACAAATAGATTATCAATCGTATTTGAGTTTTCACCCTTTCCCTCTTGAGTTTTAACTTTAATTACAGCTTTTGCCTCATAAACTGAGGGTTTAAAGTATAAATTTAATGCCGATAGTGACATTCCGAGTAGTGTTATAAAAAATATTGACCACTTATATGGGGCTATTCTATCTATAAACTCTAGTAAAAAGTTACTATCTCTCTTTCTCATACTCAATCTATTTTATCTCTCTCTGCTCAATTACATCTGGAATCTTTGCATCTGCCTTTATAGATATAGGTCCAAGATATATATCTTTAGAACCGATAATTATATTTATAGCAATTGTAGCAAAGAAGCTTCCAGTGATTGAGACAGTTGGCCCCCAATTCGTACCTTGAACTAAATTTCTCTTAGACTCTGCATAGCTCTCAAAGAATCCCTCTGGAGGCTCATTCTCACTAAGGAGTAGCTTCTTCGCATATTTTGAGTTAAATATATCTCTATATACTCTATTAAACTCCTGATGCACCAATCTATCTTTCTCCCTAAAGTCATCTTCTGATATATCCTCTAGAGCCATATTTGCAGTTTTTGAATTTTCATCCTCCTCTCTTGTTGAGATGCCATCAACTCTATAGTCCCATAAGTTTGCTTTAGCTCCAAATGTAAACTCTGGAACTCTATGCTCTCTAGATATTACGGGAACTTTTAGCTCCTTTGCAACTCTATGTAGTGGATAGTGGGCAGACTTATTATCTGAAGCATCGATAATTACATCTAACCCCTCAATAATCTCTCTAGCATTCTCCTTATTAATCCCCTCTGGAAAAATCTCCACCTCTAGGAATGGATTTATATCTAATAGTCTCTCCATTCCAGCCTCCACCTTCTTCATTCCTAATGTAGATACGGTACAGAACTGTTGTCTATTCATATTTGTTAATTCAAATATATCTGGGTCAACAAGTCTGATAGCTCCTACACCACTTCTCACTAACTGTTCAGATGCAATTCCACCCGTTCCACCAACACCGATAACTCCGATTGTTGCCTCTTTTAATGCTCTTCTCTCATCTTTAGTAAATATCATACTGGAGCGATACCATAAACTCTCGTAAAACTCATCTTCTGTAACTTCTACTACTTTATCCACACAATATCCTCATATATAGATTTTATCTATTATACTTAATTTATTTTTAAAAAACCACAATTTATATATTCTCAAAATATAAAAATTAAATATATATAAAATTACATAATTACTATATATAGTTAATATTATTTACCATTTC
>JAADDP010000050.1 GCA_013153825.1 Campylobacterota bacterium | reverse complement strand
ATCCATCTCCAAGAGCTCCATATATAATTATCCAGCTATGATGGCATTAAAGATAATCCACCATTAATCATTAAGTATTAGGAACTAAACTCTTTTTGATATAATTCGCCTCATATTTAATAAAGTTTAGGAAATTTTTAATGCAAAAAATAAAAAATATTGCTGTTATTGCCCATGTTGACCATGGAAAGACAACATTAGTTGATAAACTTCTACAACAGAGTGGAACATTTGCCTCTCATCAGAAGGTTGAAGAGAGGGCTTTAGATAGTAATGATTTAGAGAAAGAGAGAGGTATTACAATACTATCTAAAAATACTGCAATAGAGTATAGTGGATATAAGATTAATATTATAGATACCCCAGGTCATGCCGACTTTGGTGGAGAGGTTGAGAGGGTATTAAAAATGGTAGATGGGGTTCTACTCCTAGTTGATGCCCAAGAGGGTGTTATGCCACAAACTAAATTTGTTCTTAAAAAGGCGATAGAGCTAAATCTAATTCCTCTAGTCGTCGTAAATAAGATAGATAAACCGAGTGCAGAGCCAGATAGAGTTGTAAATGAGGTATTTGACCTATTAGTGGCACTAGATGCCAATGATGAGCAGTTGGAGTTTCCAATCCTATATGCAGCTGGAAAAGATGGCTATGCGAAGTGGGAGATTGATGATGAGAATATCGATATGAAACCTCTATTTGAGGCTATTATTGAGTATGTGCCATCCCCTAGTGGCTCAAGAGATAACCCTACCCAAGCTCAGGTATTCACCCTCGATAGTGATAACTTTGTAGGTAGAATTGGTATTGTTAGGATATTTAACGGTAGGGTAAAAAGGGGAGAGGAGTATATCCTTGTTAAAGCTTCAGGGGAGAAGGTGAAATCTAGAGTATCAAAGCTTATTGGATTTAAAGGGCTGGAGAGGATAGATATCGATGAGGCTGAAGCTGGAGATATTGTAGCAATTGCAGGATTTAATGATATAGATGTTGGAGATTCGATATGTGATACTAAAGAGCCTATCCCACTAGACCCGATGCATGTGGAAGAGCCTACTCTATCGGTTGTCATATCTGTAAATGATGGTCCTCTAGCAGGAACGGAGGGTAAACATGTCACATCAAACAAGATAAAAGATAGACTTCAAAAGGAGATGGAGACAAATATTGCTATGAAAATGGAGAGTCTAGATGACTCATCATTTAAGGTATCTGGAAGAGGTGAGCTTCAGATTGCAATATTGGCTGAGAATATGAGAAGAGAGGGGTTTGAGTTTCTACTCGCTCGTCCACAAGTCGTTATTAAAGAGGAGAGTGGTCTAAAGCTAGAGCCATTTGAGTATCTGGTGATTGATGTTCCTGAGGAGTTTCAGGGTACAGTGATTGAGAAGCTTGGGAAGAGAAAGGCTGAGATGACGGCACTAACCCCAATGCCTGATGGTACAGTTAGATTGGAGTTTGAGATACCTGCTAGAGGATTAATCGGATTTAGAAGTGAATTCCTAACTGATACAAGAGGTGAGGGGATTATGAACCACTCATATCTAGAGTATAGACCATATACAGGTAGAGTTGAGAGCAGAACAAAAGGGGCATTGGTCTCTACAGAAAATGGGGAAGCTGTGGCATTTGCACTATTTAATCTACAGGCAAGAGGTGTTCTATTTGTAAAACCTCAAGATAGGGTATATGTCGGGATGGTTATTGGTGAGTCGGCTAGAGGTGGAGATTTAGATGTAAATCCAATTAAGAGTAAACAGCTTACAAATATGAGAACCACAAGTGCCGATGAGGCTATAAAGCTAGTTCCTCCTAAAATTTTAACTCTTGAAGGTGCGATGGAGTGGATTGAAGATGATGAGCTTATTGAGATAACTCCAGATAATATTAGAGTTAGAAAGAAGGCTCTAGACCCTATCATTAGAAAGAGAGAGGCTAGGGAAAAGAAGAAGAATAGATAAGAGGTACTGTATGAGAAGAATCATAAGTGTAGTCACTCTCATCCTCTCACTATCATATAGCCTATATGGAGATATACCTTATGAGCTAGAGTATCGTATATCATCAATACCTCTCTCAAAAGATTCATATAGCATATATATAAAGGGATTGGATAGTGGTCAGGAGATTGCCTCTTGGAACACATATAGAGCGATGAAACCCGCCTCCGTTATCAAGCTGTTGACAACATATGCTGGGGTTTTGGGGTTAGGGTTTGACTATAGATGGGAGACTAAATTTTTTCATAGTGGATATATTAAAAATGGCACTCTTCATGGAAATTTAATTATTAAGGCCTCTGGTGACCCAACTCTAAAGAGCCGAGATATACCATCTATTGTAGATAATATTCAGAGCTTAGGTATTAGAAAGATACTAGGTGACATTGTCATAGATAGAACTATATTTCAGGTTCCATGGCAGAATAGCTCTAGATTTGATAAAAATAGATATAGCCCCTATAATGCCATGCCGGATGCTATGATGTTCAATGAGAGGAAGAGTACACTCTGTGTAACTCCTAAAGGTAGAGGTGTAAGGCTCAATAGGGTAGATAATGATAGGAGCTATAGGGTTGTAAATAGGTTAAAGGTTGTAAATAGATCCTGTAAGAGTGGCTACTCATGGCCTAAGGTTACTATAAAGACAGATGCTAATCAACGCTCAACGATATTTCTATCTGGAAAGCTCTCAAAGAGGTGTGGAACGAGAAAGATATGTAAAGTTGTTAGTATGCCTCATAGAGCATTCTACTATGCTCTTAAGAGTGAGATAGGCAGAAGAGGTATAAAATTTCTTGGAACTCTAAAGCTTAGAAGAGTCTCTAAAAGGGATAGATATATATTTTCTCACTTCTCCCCAACTCTTGAGGAGGTTTTGCCTATAATATTGAAGAGGAGTAACAACCTCGTAGCAAGACAACTATTCTTAACTATAGGTACAACCTACTATCAACCACCAATAAATACACTTAAAGCATCTACAGCAGTTAAGAGGCTATTAAAACATCGCCACATATTGGCAGATGACTATACAATTATACAGAACGGCTCTGGACTATCTAGAGTCTCACGGGTATCAACAAAGACTTTAGCAAACCTTTTGGAG
>JAADDP010000060.1 GCA_013153825.1 Campylobacterota bacterium | reverse complement strand
ATAGAGAAGAATATAACCAAAGTAAGAGTTGTCTCTAGGGAGTGTAGAGAGGATAAAATGGAGCCTATCGTGGTTGATAGGGAGCCAACATTTAGAGATATTTTAGATAAAAATATTACTAGAGCAGTAGAGCTATATATATCTATTGATGATAGTTCCATCAGAGATGATTATGGGGATATTCTAGAGGATTATTTTATAAATGCCCCTAAGAGTAGAAGGCTCTTAAATCTTCTTAAAGAGCTTATAGATAGAGATTTAGACTCCAATAGATTTATGTTAACTTTAGCAAAGGTATATATCGATATGGATAGGTTCGATGAGGCCATAGAGATACTCTTCGATTTACAGGGTGATTTGGATATAGATGGGTATCTATCCTCGATAGTAGATAGATATATTAAGAGACTTATGGAGCAGGGTAAGTATAGTAAGCTTCTACCACTGCTAGAGGATATAGTTAATAGGGATATAGATACACAGAGATATACCATAGAGCTATCAAAGGTCTATTTTAAACTAAAAAACTATGAGAAGGCTAAGGAGGTTTTGAGTGATAATATTGATGAGGACTCTATATACTACAGTAGAGCCATAAATCTACTTAAGAAGATAGAGGAGAGTCCAGATAATAGATACAGTTATCAGATACCACTTATTAAGATTGGAAATAATCAATATGGGGTTAATGCTAGAATAGATGATATCCCTATAAAACTTCTAATCGATACAGGGGCAACTTTAACCTTAGTGGATAGTAGCTTTATAGCTCTAAATAACATATCTAAAGATATAGTTTTAAATACTGCAGGTGGTGCTATTATGGCAAATAGTGCTTTTGTAGATTTGGAGGTTGATTCAATTAGATTTCAGAATTTTAAGATAACCACCACCCCATTTTCACAAAGGGGGATAGATGGACTATTGGGTATGGACTTCTTTATGAGGTTTGATTTTAAGATTGATCAAGAGAGGAGCTATCTATATCTAAAAGAGAAGTTGTAGTTCTAAATCTACTCAATATAGAAGCCTTTTAGCCTTAACAAAGACTCTATCATATTTACTCTTAGATAGATTTGAGATTATTATCCCATCTTTTCTTGAGGCTGCATGTATAAATCTCCCATCTCCTATATATAGACCCACATGGGTAATTGGTAGATGCCTCTTCTTATCGGTTAAGAAGAATAGTAGGTCTCCCTTCTTTAACATATCTCTATCTACGGGCATACCAACCATCGACTGCTCATATGCTGTTCTAGGTAGATTAATTCCAGCCTTTGCATATACATACTTTACATATCCAGAGCAGTCAAAGCCACTTGGTGTAGTTCCTCCCCATAGGTATCTTCCACCTAAAAATCTTTTGGCCTCACTAATGACCCTATTTTTAAAGAAGTTTATATCACTACTATCCTCTTCTACCGATATAACCTCTCTATCCTCAATAATTGAGTCAAAATATATATTTCTCCTATGCTCTATACTTTTTGATGATAGAACCTCTCCATCTCTGCTTTTGATTATAAATAGATTTTGTCTAGAAAATAGGGTGAGAGTTGTGATGAGTATAAGATATATTGTCTTATTCATAACTTTTCCTACTTTTTAAGATAATTATATCTTAAAAAATTATAGAAAAAGTTTAAGATATATTAAAGGATTAATCCTTTAACTTGTCAGCCCTTGGGTATATAAATACAGCCTTTCTATAGACTACAACCCTATCTGGCTCATCCGTAGCGTAAGCTTTTAGAGTAACTGTAATTGGTGTATCCTTGCTATTATCATTAACCAACTGCTCTTTTGTAGATAGAACTAAAACCTTCTTAGCAGGTTTTCCCGCCTTTAGAGTAACATGTGAAAATCTCTTTATCTCTATCTTATCCTTATACTCCCCAACAATCTCTATCTTATATGTGTGGGGTTTGTTATCTGTATTTTGGAATAGAAGAAGGAAGTTATTCTCCACAATATTACCCTCTTTAATCTTATAGAGTTGAGTTGTCTTGTTTATATTTAGAAGCATATACTCCTTCTCTCCACTCATAAAGAATAGACCTCCGAGAATTAGGGCAATGGCTCCCATATACATAAATGTTTTAGAACGCCAAATTTTTGTCCTCTTTCCATTTACCACCTCATTGATACTACTCCATCTAACTAGAGACTCCTTTCCAAGTTTACCCATAACCTTAGTACAAGCATCTACACACTCGAGACAGTTGATACACTCTAACTGTGTCCCCTTTCTAATATCTATATGGGTTGGACATACCGTTACACAGTGTTCACAAGCTGTACAATCGGCACCATCTGGAAGCTCTTTTTTCTTAAAAATGAGCTTATTTTTATTCTCATCATATATCTTACCACCCCTATTCTCATCATATATGGCTTGGAGTGTATCCTCATCATAGAGGACAGATTGAACCCTTGAGTATGGACAGACATATATACACCAATCCTCTTTTAAGAATATGATATCATATACTAGAAATAGTGCAGTTCCTATCCAGAATCCAAGAAGAATTTTATGCTCTAAAGGCTCTGAAAGATATCTAAAGAAGTCATCTGGTGGGACAAAAAACCATAGAAAATTTGCACTTGCAACAAGTGACAGGATACTCCATATCACAATTCCAACTACCCTTTTTGTAGCATTTTCAGGTTTTGAGTAGTCGGGCTCTTTCTGTTTATTGTTAATTCTTTTTCTAAGCTTTAAGAGTTTTGTCTCGATAAGGTCTCTATATATGACCCTAAATATTGTCTGGGGACATGCCCAACCACAAAAGGCTCTCCCCCCAATAGCCGTTACGGCAAAAATTCCGATAAATAGTAGCATGAGGATAAATGGCATAAGATATAACTCCTGCATATCAAATGCTGTTCCCATCAAATGAAGCTGTTTCTTATCGAATGAGAGTAGGAATATGTGGTTACCATTAATGGTTATAAATGGTAATACTATAGAGAAGATAGTTGCTACAATATAGGCGTAGTATCTCTTTATTCTATACTCCATAAAAGACTCCTTCTAATTTTTTGATATAATACTCACTATAATATAAAAAAGAAGATACGATTTAGCTTTTTATTCACAAAGATTATAA
>JAADDP010000116.1 GCA_013153825.1 Campylobacterota bacterium | reverse complement strand
TCACTACACCTCTCATGACAATCGCTTGTCATTACAGCCTTTCCACCAATAGAGACTATATAATCATATATAACCTCATCACAAGTTGCCACATAGACCTCATCTAAAAGAGAACTCATCTTAACTCTCTTATATACATGCCCAATCATCGGCACTCCTAAAATATCAGCCATTGGCTTATTTGGAAATCTGCTGGAACCCATTCTTGCTGGAATTATTGATACAATATTCATCTATTTAATCCTTCTGCTATCTTTTTCATACCATCTCTAGCTCTATCTCCCAAAAAGAAGAAATCTAGGCTATATGCTAAAAATGTGCATCCCTCATCAATCTTTCTCTGAAGCTCTTTTGGGTCTGATGAGATTACATGAAATCCATACGGCTTATTATGCTTTTTACAAGCTAACTCAACTTTTTTTATTGCCTCTTTTACATCACCTCTTTCAAACTCTCCAGCATGTCCCATAGAGGCTGATAAATCGTAAGGGCCAATAATAGTCCCATCTATTCCATCTGTTGTAATAATATCTTCAATATTCTCAACAGCCTTAATATGCTCTATTTGAGCAATTATAACAAGCTCCTTTTCCACAAACTCCTTATACTCATTGAAGGCTGTTCCATATTTTGAAGCTCTATATAGTCCAACTCCTCTTTTTCCAGTTGGAGGGTATTTTGCAAAATCGATTGCCATTTTTGCATCATTAGCACTATTTATCATTGGCACAATTACCCCATCTGCTCCAATATCTAAAACCCTCTTTATTATAACCTCTTCATTCTTACTTACTCTCACTAATGCTTTTATTCCATTTGCTTGAATGGTTGATATTAGAATTTCTGCCTCTTTTAAATCTATTGCAGTATGCTCCATATCAATGCAGAGCCACTCAAAGTTAGCTGTTGCCATAATCTCCACAATTGATGGGTGGGGAATTGTTATCCATGAGCCTATAGTTAATATATTTTTTTGAAGTTTATCTTTGAGGTTCACCCTAACCCTCTATATAGTTTTTAAGTTTTCGACCAACCCTAGGGTGTTTCAACTTCTTAATTGCTGATGACTCTATCTGTCTAACTCTCTCCCTTGTGACATTTAACTCCTTTCCTATCTCCTCTAGAGTCCTATCGCTCTCATCCTCTAAGAGTCCAAATCTCATTCTAATTACAGCCTTCTCTCTATCATTAAGCTGGTCTAAAACCTCATCAATCTGACTATTTAAATCATCTTTAAGAACGGCATCAGATGGGCTAATAGTCGATTTATCCTCTATAAAATCTCCAAATCTTCCATCATCTTCATCTCCAACAGGGGTCTCAAGGCTAACTGGCTCTTTTGTAATCTTAATCACATTTTTAACCTTATCAACAGATAGTCCAACCTCCTTGGCAATTGTCTCTAAATCTGGCTCTTTCCCCGTCTCTTGAAGATACTTTCTAATAATCTTATTTATCCTATTTATAGTCTCAATCATATGTATTGGAATTCTAATTGTTCTGGCTTGGTCTGCAATTGCCCTACTTATTGCTTGGCGTATCCACCATGTAGCATATGTCGAGAACTTATACCCCTTCTGGTACTCAAACTTATCTACAGCTTTCATTAGTCCAATATTCCCCTCTTGAATTAGGTCGAGGAAAGGTAGTCCCCTATTTGTATATCTCTTAGCGATTGAGACGACAAGTCTTAAATTAGATTTTGCCATTCGGGTCTTAGCCTTTTCACTCTTCGCCTTACCCCTCCTAATCTGCTCTAAGATTTCAGATAACTTATCTGGGTCTAGGTCGAAACTATCTTTACTAGCCTCTTTCGTCTCAAATAGCTTCTTTATCTCCACATATGTGCTGACCATTGTTGTCTCTGGAACTGCATCTGCAATATCCTCTTTATCCATATCAAGGATATTATCCAATATCTCTTGGTGGTTTCTCCTGAGGGTATCATTAAATAGTGGAAGTTTATACTCTAGCCTCTTCAGCTCCCTCTCAAACCCATCATCACTTCTAAGTGCAGTCTCCATAGCCTTTACAAGCTCATTTATAAGTTTGGATGTAGGCCCTAAATCTATTAGTGCAAGTTTTAGAAGCTGTTTCTTATATGCCACCTTGAGATTCTCATGCATCAGCTTCTCTTCCGATATATTTCCCTCTTCGACCAATCTATCCAGCTCACCCTTAGCCTTTAACCACTCTTTTTTAGCCTTTAGAAGAGCCTTAAAGCTATCTACTACCTGTTTAACTCTCTTATCAACTCTCTTAACCTTCTTTGCACCTCTCTTCTCCGATGAGGAGTTTTTAGAGTCACCATCTGTAGAGTTTGAGTTATCATCATCCTCATCATCTATATCATCTTTCTCATCCTCAAAGCTCTTAAATAGCTCTTTAACTCTCCTCTCCCTATTTAGTAGAGGCTCTTTGTAGTTTAAAATGTAGTCGATAAGGTATGGAACGGAGCATATCGCATCTAGAATAATATCCTCTCCAGCCTCTATCTCTTGGCTAAGGTATATCTCCTCATCTTTTGTTAAAAGTGGAATTTTACCCATCTCCCTTAGGTACATTCTAACGGGACTATCTGACCTACTCCACTCTAGTAGCTCCTTCTCCTTGAGAAAATCAAACTCCTCATCACTATTTTGAGCTATACTTCTTCTCTTTTCAAGCTCACTTCTCTCTCTCTCCTGCTCAAAGAGATGTTTTGCATATTCGGAAGAGGAGACAACCCTCACACCATTCCTATTTGCCAATTTTAATATTTTTCTAGCTTGTGCCAATGTTGGCTGTTTGTCAAACTCTTTTGCAATATCCTCAAATGTTAGAATATCGCCTCTCTTACTCTTGTTAAAAATATCTTCTAGGTTCTTATTGGTATCTTTTGTGCTGTTTGTGGTAGCCAAAGCGACTCCTTATTAATGGTGTAGTGGATTGATTTAAAATTGATTTTTTAAGAGAATATTATATCTAAAAAAAGGTTTAAATTACCTTTTTTTGTTAAATTATACATACTTCCTTTACGATTGCAAACCTAAAAGCGTTAGCACCCTAATTTTAATTAGCACAATAGTTTTTATTCCGATTGTTTTTGGGTTGAGGTATTTTTTATCTTAAGACTAT
>JAADDP010000131.1 GCA_013153825.1 Campylobacterota bacterium | reverse complement strand
TTTTGAACTATTTGTCTGGATTGCAGGAAAAGATATCTACTATCCAAAGAGTGTTATGTCTAAGTTCTATATATTAATATATAATGCTCTAAATAGACATGGAATAGAGATACCATTTCCACAGCAAGATATACATATTCGCTCTCTTGATAATTCGATAGTATCTTCGCTTAAGAGATAGAAAACCTAATTGGTTTTTCTATCTTTAATTTTAATATATATAAAAGTTCCTACCCCAATTAAAACCATAGTGGCTATGGTTATCTCCCTTAGATAGCTCTCTATAGCCTCTTGGTTATCTCCAATCACAAATCCAAGCATAGCCAAAACTGTTACCCAAAGAAGAGCCCCAGCAGTTGTATAGATTATAAATGGGGTAAGTGGCATCTTCGCAAGTCCAGCAGGAAGAGATATAAACTGTCTAACTGCTGGGATTAATCTACTTGTAAAGGTTGAAAATGAGCCATGTCTATTAAAAAACTCTTCCATCTTTTTTAGCTTAACCTCATCAAATGAGAAGTATCTTCCAAATTTTAATACTGCATCTCTCCCATACCTCTTAGCCAATGTATAGTTAAATATAGCTCCAGCTAAAGAGCCAAGAGTTCCCGTTAAGATTGCAAAATATATACTCATCTCCCCTTTAGATGCTAGATATCCAGCAGGTATCATGGCAACTTCACTAGGGAATGGGAAAAATGTACTCTCTAAAAACATCATTATAAATATCCCAATATATCCCATATCTCCAACTAAATCTAATATGAAATTTACAATATCACCCATATCTACCCCTAAAATAGTATTAATAGTAGAGTTCCAAATAGAACCCTATATATTCCAAATGCCACAAATGTAAATCTCTGTAGAAATGCAATTAGTAGCTTTATTGTTAAGTATGCTACAACAAATGAGACAATAAACCCAACTATAAATGGGGTTAAATCTACATTTAAAAACTGCTCATAGTGCTTTAACAAATCATATCCACTCACAGCCAACATCACAGGAATTGCCAATAGAAATGAGAACTCCGTAGAGGCTTTTCTACTAACTCCACTCAACATACCTGCAATAATTGTAGAACCTGCCCTACTTGTTCCAGGTATTAGGGAGAATATCTGCCCAAAGCCTATAATTAGAGCCTCTCTAACTGATAAGCTATCTACATCTTCAACTTTCACTTTTCTATCCGAATAGAGATACTCCACAACTAAGAATATAATCCCACCCACAATAAACATCACTGCTACTATCTCTATGCTAAATATTGACTTTATAAAATCTTTAAATATATATCCTATTGCTAATATTGGAGTTGAGGCTATAATTACATTTCTCCAAAGTGGGATACTCTTTACATTTAATCTATCTTTATATAAAAAAAGCACAGCTAAAATTGCCGAAAATTGAATAATAACCTCATACGCCTTTACAATATCACTCTGCTCAACACCTAAAAAGTGGCTAACTACTATCATATGTCCTGTTGAGGAGATTGGGAGAAACTCTGTAAAGCCCTCCACTATTCCAATAATAATTGCTTGAAAAATATCCATATTAAATCCTATATTAAATAACTTATCTCTATCTATTTTACAATATCTAAAACTTCTCTTAAATCTTTTCTATCTATGGTATCTGTTGATGCCTCCTTTAAGATTGGTTTTGCACAAAATGCAATCTTTGTTGAGGCATACTTAAACATACTCAAATCATTTGCACCATCTCCAATAGCCACTGTATCATCTTTTGATACTCCAAGCAGATTTTGTAGTCTAAGTAGCATATCCCCTTTGGAGTAGTCAAACATCATATCTCCTCCAACTTTTCCACTCAAAATTCCATCTACATCATGCAGAATATTTGAGAAGTCAGCATCTATCCCTAAATCTCTACATATTGGAGATGTGGCACTTCTAAATCCTCCAGAAAAGCATACAACTCTATAACCTCTCTTCTTTAGAGCTAAAATTGTCTCCTCTGCCCCTCTCATAATTGGTAAATTTCTACATATCTCCTCTACTTGAGCTTTTTTTAAACCCTTTAGTAGAGCTACCCTTGTAGTTAGAGCCTCAAAGAAGTCAAGCTTCCCCTCCATCGCCTCTTTGGTAATTGAGGCAACCCTCTCTTTTAATCCTAATGGCTCTGCGAGAAAATCTATTGTCTCTCCATCCATTAGAGTTGAGTCGAAATCAAATACAGCTAGTTTCATATCTATATTACCTTTTTTTAAGGGAATTATATCTTTACAAATTTAAACTACTTATAAGATTACCCTCTCATCGATAGATGTCTGAATATCTGCAACCATATTATTTGCCATAAGCTCATCATAAAACTTATATATACTATTTAGGGATATGGAGCTATTCCATATAATTCTAAAATCCATAACGCCAGTCTTTAAAGATATACTCTTTATATCACTGCTATATAATTTACACATACTCTTAAAACTCTCGCCATTATAGTTTGAACTCATTCTCAGGTATGATATGAATGGATGCTCCCTAGAGGAGACAATATTTGATGTATCAACATCGCTATTTATATAGAATGTTGTAAATGTTCTCCTATATTTCTCATATAGAGCCTTCTTAACCATAAATATAAAATCTATAGTTGCCAAATCGATATTTATAATGATATCCTTGGGTCCCAGAGATTTAAAATACTCTATATTGCAGTAGCTATCTCTATATTCCCTAAAATCATCTTCAAATAGGGTATATAGCTCTATTAAATCTCTATATAGGTTCTCATATATATCTTTACTCTCTATAAACTTATCTAGATTTTTTGATATCTCTATCTGAATAACAGCACTTATTGAGTTGCTCTCTCCCCTATCTCTTCTACCCTCACTATCATTGAGTATCTTCATAAGAGAGTATGAGGATTCATAATATTTTCCATCACGCTTATCATCATTTATTGGGTAGAACTTATCTATAACCAGCTCCCTATCCAGCTTCTTAAAACAGATATAGTCATAGATGCCCAATACTCGCCCCTTCTGAGTAGAGTTTACTTTACTAAGCTCTCTAGATTGAGATCTTAAAGTATCTATCCTAAATTTTGTAAATGTCATACTATATGGAGTTAGATTTTTAGCCTT
>JAADDP010000021.1 GCA_013153825.1 Campylobacterota bacterium | reverse complement strand
ATCACTACACTCCTTAATACTATTTGTCTCTACAATTAACTGTAAAGCATTATAGTCTAATACCTCTATACTACTCTTTTCTACTCTAATAATCGACTCTTTTTTAAATTTTGTGATAATTCTAGAGAATGTCTCTGCACTTAAATTTAACATTCCTGCAATTTCATTATTTTTTAGCTTGTTAAAGATATTTATATTCTCTAACATTAAATCTGCAACTTTTGCTTCCGAAGATAAGATGGTCTCTTTATGAACTAGAGAAGATAGAAGTATAACTTTATTTGTGAGAGATTTAATAAGCCCTAGAGAGAACTCTTTATTATCTAAATATTGATATATTTTACTAAAATGTAAAAGCCCCATAACCCCATCAGTTAAAAATTCACATGTAGCAGGGAATGGAACCTTTTCAAAACAGGCATACTCTCCAATTGTATTTGGGGCATTCATCCTTTTTATCTGAATTTGATTGCCTTTTGGAGATGTTTTATATAGTTTTATGCTCCCATCTAATAGGATATAGAGATAGTTACTCTCATCGCCTTCATAGAATACAATACTATTTTTTGAAAATTTTTTTATATAAATACTCTTTTTTAGCTCTTGATGAAATCTCTTATCCAAATTTGAAAACATTGGAATATCTTGTATATCAACCATAATTTTCAACCTTTTTGGCTGATTATACAAAATCTTTATTAAATTAATAGGTTAAAATACTTTTGTAAAAAGTTAACTAATTATGTAACTACTTAAACCACTTCAACTTCTCTCTCAATAGCACAACTCTCCCAACCACAATTAGTGCTGGAGTTGGTAAATCTTTCGCCTTTTCATATATATTTTCTAGAGTTCCAACTACTACCTTCTCATCTTTTGTAGTCCCTCTACTAATTACAGCTATTGGATAACTTTTGGGCTTTCCAAGAGAGATTAATTTTTTAGAGATAAACTCTAGTCTATGAAATCCCATTAGAAATACGATTGTATCATCGCTTCTAAAGTTCTCCCATGCAATTTGAGATTTACTCTTATCTCTGCTCTCATGCCCTGTGACAACCCTAAATGAGACGCTAACCCCTCTATGGGTTACAGGAATTCCTGCATACTCCGGCACAGCGATAGCCGAGGTAATCCCTGGAATAAACTCAAACTCTATACCCCTCTCTCTTAGGTATATACCCTCTTCTCCACCTCTTCCAAATACAAATGGGTCTCCACCCTTGAGGCGAACTACAATATTATTATCTAGTGCAGATTTATAGAGTATCTCATTAATCTTCTCTTGTGGTAGAGTGTGGTGAGAGTCCTCTTTTCCTACATATATAAACTCACACCCACTCTTAGCCTCATCTAAAATCTCTCTATTTGCCAATCTATCATAGATGATTACATCAGCTTTTTGGATAACTCTTAGTGCCTTTACGGTTAAAAGCTCAATGTCACCTGGACCTGCACCCGTTAAATAGACTCTCCCCATTCCTACCTCTCATAGACAAATATTCCAGATGGTCTTGTTACTTGGAATATCTCTCGCTCTAAGAACCAATCTTTGGTATTGATTACACTAATTTGATTTGCATCATTTACAGAGACATATAGAGAGTTATCACTCTTTAACCATCTAACATGTAGAACTTTACCATTAAATTTAAAACTTTTAATAACTTTTAGACTCTTAGTATCTATAATCTGAATAGTTGGAAAATCTTTTCCCGAAAATGTAACAGCTAGATATTTTCTATCTGGACTAAGAGATGTAAATACAGGAAGCCCTTTGACCTCTATATTTTTGATGAACTTAAAACTCTTATCATAGACCATAACCTTATTATCTCCAACTGCAGGGATAAATATCTTATCTCCACTAATAGACCAAAATCCAAAGTGTGGCACTTTTAAGACAGGTCTATCCTTATCTGCTCTAATTTTTATCTCTTTATACTCCAACTTATCTAGGTCGATAACTCCAAAAGATTTAGATAGGAAAAATCCAACTATATATTTTCCATCCTCTATCATTGCATCAAATGGCATCTGCCCCACCTTAAAATCTTTTACCTTACTAAAGGTTGTAGCATTCTTATCTCTCTTGTAGAGAGATACTAAATCACTATCCATTTGAGCAAAAATGAGATAGTCTCTATAGAGCTTTATCCCAACATTTTTTGAGCCTGTTACAATTTTCTGTATCGGTTTTAGGTCTCGACTTAGAATATCGACACTCTTATCATCGTAGTTTGCCACTGCTACAAAGTTGTCCCCAATAACAAACCCTATTGCACTCTTGGAGGTCTTATACTCCGTTTCTACCTTCTCACTCTCTGGGTTAAACTTTATGATATACCCATCTCTACTAATTAGGTATCCATCTCTATCTTTAAACTTTACAACAGCATGGTTTAGATTATGTAGATTTTCAATATGTGAGCGAGTTAGCCCCCCCTCTATAACAGCTAGAGAGCTACTCTCCCTCTCAACCACAAATATCTTCTCTTTTGCATAGATAAAGGATATAGCCAAAATGCTAAACAGCAGTAGTAATCTTCTCATTTTCAATCTCCTCTATATAACATGATGGGTCAAACTCCCAAATATCTCCATATATTGCATAGGCTCTACTTCTTGAGCCACCATTACAAATCTCTAGATATCTACAATCTTTACATTTTCCCTTAAGCTCCCTTGGGAACTCTCTTAAATCTCTTAGTAGCTTGGTTGGGTTATCTCTCCAGATATCTAAAAACTCCTCATCTAATATATTTCCAATAGTAATTGGGAAGAATGGGTCGGGTTTTATATTCCCCTCTGCATCAATATTTAGAAGTTTTCTTCCTGCACTATTTCCCCCCCACTGTAGGAGGCGACTCTCCATTTTAGATTTTAAATCTGGATATCTCTTGGCAAATCTATCTAGGAATAGGATTGAGTCCATCTCCATATTTCCTGTGACTATCTCAATACCCCTTTTGGTATCATAATACTCAAACGCCTTATCTATAATGTAGTTTACAGCTTTTAGCCTCTGCTCTTTGTTAATATCCATATTTAGGTTATCAAAGCCCCTTCCACTATATACCAGATGTGAGATATATATCTTTGGAATATTTTGCCTCTCTGCCAACTCAAATATGAACTTTAAGCTAGAGTAGGTCTCCTTTGTGAGGGTAAAACGGATACCAATCTTATTAGAGCCAAAGCTATTTAGAAGCTCAATAGCCTTAATTGACTCTCTAAAAGAGCCCTTTAACCCTCTAAATCTATCGTGTATCTCCTCTGTTCCATCGATACTAATTCCCACATAGTTAAATGTATCTAAAATCTTTTTGGCATTTGAACTTTTTATATAGAGTCCATTTGAGGAGAGGTATGTGATAATTCCAAGCTCTCTAGCCCTCTTTGCAATATCAAATATATCTCTTCTAGTAAGAGGCTCTCCACCCGAGAATATTATAAACTTTACTCCACCCTCCTTTAGCTTTGGGAGAGTATCCATAATCTTATCTGTGGAGAGGGTATCAACAGCATCTAGGTCAGCCTTTGAGTAGCAGTGGAGACATGAGAGGTTACAGCGATTTGTAAAGTTCCAGATTGCAATTGAGCCATTTAGCACTCTTGGTGGGATATCCTCTACCACCGATTTTAGAAGGTTAGAGAGTCTAAACATCTATTTTTTTCCTTTTGGTTTGAATGATAGAATATACTCTGTAATTGCAGTTAAATTCTCATCTGATATATTTAGCTTTGGCATAGCATTTCTCTTATATCCAAAAACCTTTGATACCCCCTCTGGGTCACTAACCATAGCCCTTATCTCCTCTCTACTCCTCTTAGTTGCAATCTCTTCAAAAGATGGCCCAAAGGCTGTTGCACTCTGGTGGTGACAACCCCAGCAGTAGCTCTTAAATACCATCTCTCCATTAGTGGCAAAGAGCGTTATAGTGAAGATTAAAAATATTAATGTATATCTCACTATCTCCTCCAAATAGAATTAATTGGGCTATTTTAACCTTTTTTTCTAATTAATACCTTAGCTAAAAATATCTCTTCTACATCTACCACCTATTGCAAAATAAAATTTTAATACTTTGCATAGTAGTTCACAATTATAAAAGAATATATTTAGTAATATACATTAAGTTTTTAGCTTATATTTAAAAAATTAATTGGGAATAATTTAATGATAAATGACATAAAAAGTGGAAAGTTAGTTGTAAAGGATATTTTTAAGAAGTGGTATAAGATACCTGAGTATCAGAGACACTATCTCTGGAAAAAGGAGGAGGTTACTGCACTACTTGACGATATTGCAAATAGGTATGATAGTGATATGGAGTATTTTCTTGGAACTATAATTTTTCAGAGGCGAGTCATTAAGTATAATAATGGTAATTCAAAATATATTGAGTGTGAACTATTAGATGGTCAACAGAGATTGATAACTCTACTATTAATTATAGCAGTTATTAGAAACTTATCTGAAGGCAAGTTAAAAGAGAAGTGTAAGAGAATAATATATCAGGAGGAGGATGAGTTTGATGAGGATATTCCAGAAAGGGTTAGAGTTGTCTTTGAGATAAGGAGAGAGGTTAATGAGTTTATAGAGGATTTTATTAAAGATGATGATAGATTGAAGTATCTACCATTAGTCAAAAATAGTAATAAGTATAGTAAAAATATATCTGTAAAGAATATGATATCTGCAATTGATACTATAAAGGAGTACTTTAATAGTGAGTCTATAGCAATTGATGATTTCTTCAGATATATAAATAATAAGGTCATTATGGTCTATATCTCATCTTCAAACTTAGAGGATTCAATTCAGCTATTCAACGTAATAAATGATAGGGGTATAAGATTGAGATATATCGATACCCTCAAGGCTGTAAATCTAAGAAAAGTTCCAGCATCAAAAACTAAACTATATGCCAATATATGGGAGGATATTGAGAACTATTTTGGGTCGGAGAAGGAGTTTGAGCTATTCCTATCACATTTGAGGTTAATTTTAATGGAGGAGAAGGCTCAAAATAGTAGAAATATATTTGATGATTTTGAGAAGATATACTCTATGGGTATTTTAAATAAGGGGCAGGAGACATTTAGATACATAGAGAAGTTTAAGAACTACCACGACTATATATTAAACTTCAACCACTCTAAGGGTGCAGATAATTATCAAATTGAAAACTTAATTAATCTGATAAAGATGCTCCCATCAGAGTTTTGGATAGCTCCACTATTAAAATTTATAGATAGATTTAAGGGCAGATATATTCTAGAGTTCTTGGAGAAGCTGGATAATATAGTCTCATATGATTGGATTATTGGGCTAGATGCTAAGAGAAGAAAGGAGAGGATTATTAAAATAATTAAGGTGATAGGCAAATCAAATCCAAATAACATATCCATACTCATAAATAATCCTATATTTGAGGTTGATTGTAAAGAGTTTATATCTGTCATAAATAGAGATATGAACCTCAATGATAGGAATAGAAAGAGGATTACAAAGTATCTTCTATATAAACTTGAATATATATATGGAGGTATCCAGAGCATACATATATCAAATAGAGATACTATAGAGCATATTTTACCTAAGAGTCCTATGAATGGCTCACAGTGGTTAAGTGATTTTAAACCTAAAGAGATGGAGGAGAGGCTTAATAAGCTTGGTAATCTAATTCTACTAAATGAGAACAACAATGCTAAATTTGGCAATTTTGATTTTCAGGAGAAGAGAAAAAGGTATATAGAGTCCGATATTGAGCCTTTTAGACACTCTCTGAAGGTTATGAATAGTAATAATAGCTGGAGAGCAGAAGATATAGACCGAAATCAGCTAGACATCGTTATAGATAAACTCTGCAAACACTACTGTAAAGAGGGCAGTTGTAGCGAAAAGCTATTTAAAAAGAGTTATCTACCACGTAAAGGTATATCAATTTCATAATCTTAGAAATTATTATATGGATATGAGAGATTTCACCACTACCCAATGGGTGGTGATGTTATCTAAACAGACCTCTACTCTTCAGGCTCCTCCAACTTTAAACCATTAATATCTATCATTCCTGTTCCTACAGGTATTAGCCGTCCTATTACAACATTCTCTTTCAAATCCTCCAGCTTATCCACTGTCCCACCGATTGAAGCAGATGTTAAGACCTTAGTTGTATCTTGGAATGATGCTGCAGATATTATACTATCTGCACCAACGGCAGCCCTTGTAATACCAATAAGTATAGGTTCAGCAATTGCAGGTTCTCCAGATAGTCTAATTACCTTTCTATTCTCCTCATTAAACTTTCTCTTAGAGACCAAATCACCATCAATAAACTTGCTATCTCCACTATCTACAATCTTAACCTGTCTCATCATCTGGGAGATTACAATTTCAATATGTTTATCCGAGATATTTACCCCTTGTCGTCTATAGACCTTCTGAACCTCCTCTACTATATACTCATAGAGAGCCTTCTCCCCTAGAGTAGCAAGAATATCGTGGCTAGATACTGTTCCATCAGTTAACTTCTCTCCTGTGTGGACATAGTCACCAGCTGAGACCATAACCGTTCTATTCTTATCTATAAACTGCTCAACCATTCTACCATCTTCATCTGCTGTGATGATGAGCCTCTTCTTGCCTCTAAGTGGCTTTCCAAAGGATACAACTCCATTTATTCTTGCGATATATGCTGTATCCTTAGGTCTTCTCGCCTCAAATAGCTCCGATACCCTTGGTAGACCAGATGTAATATCACTAGATTTCTGTGCAGCCTTCGGAATTTTTGCTAGGATATCAACAATTTTTACCCTTGAACCATCTTTTACAAAAATTGTAGTCTTTGGCTCTATAGGGTATGTTATAACCTGCTCACCGTTTGTGGCCAATACAATTGCAGGTTTATATGTCGATGGGATATACTCATTTAGAGTAAGTCTACTCTCACCCGTCAACTCATCAAACTGCTCTACAGCCGTAACGCCTACAATTATATCTTGGAACTTAACCACACCGTCAGCCTCTGCTATAATAGGTTCTGAGTATGGATCCCAATCTGAGATAACAACATGGTCATCGCTCTTTGGAGATGCTATTAAATCACCTTTTGATATGTGTGTATTGTCCTGAACTTTAACAATAGAGCCTCTTGCGATGTAGTGTCTTGCAGCTTCTCTATTATTCTCATCGACAACCACGGCAAATAGACCCTTCTCCTCAACCTCTTCACCCTCTCTAATAGTATAGATTCTCTCTAGATAGTCGCCCTTTAATAGGAAATATTTAACCTTACCCTTTGCATCTGCAAAGACATTCTGCATAACAGGAGCCCCATTCTCAACCTTCAGCTCACTAGCAAATGGGATACGGCTTGGGACGCTCCACGCCTCCTTAATAACATCGACGACGGAATCCCCCTCTTCTATAATATCCCCACTCTTATATGGGAGGAATAGTTTACCCTCAACTTTTCCTCCAACTCCGGCTAACTCATTGGTCTTAGCCACATCACTCTTCTTAACGCTATACTTCTGCTCTTTAGCACCCTGCTGAATTATAATTGTTATATCCTCATGAGAGGTTTTAATTGTGACTCTACCTCTAGTTAGAGATTTTACCTTAGGCTCAACAAGGAGAACACCAGCATTTCTTCTATTTGATACAAGTATCTTTCCAGCCGAATTTCTATATATCTTTAGGTTGTAGTATCTAATAAAGCCCTCTTTTGTGGCGATAATCTGCCTCTCCTCTTTACCAGCAGTAGCAGTACCACCCGTATGGAATGTTCTAAGTGTCAACTGAGTACCCGGTTCACCGATAGATTGAGCAGCAATTACACCTACAGCCTCACCAACCTTAACTATCTTATTCTCAGCCATATTTAAGCCGTAACACTTAGCACAGATACCCTTAGGAGCTTTACATGTTACTGATGTTCTAATATTTACACCCCTAACTCCAGACTCCGTAATTACCCCTACAAGCTTCTCATCAATGAGAGTACCCTCACTAACAAGAACCTCATTTGTTATTGGGTCAATTACATCTTTCGCAACTACCCTTCCATATATCCTATCTGCTAGAGGCTCAATAAGTTCATTTCCTACAAAGATATCTGAAACGTCAACCCCCTCATGAGAGCCACAATCATGCATTGTAACCTTAACATTTTGAGCCACATCTATAAGCTTTCTGGTGAGATATCCTGCACTAGCAGTCTTCATAGCCGTATCTGCAAGACCCTTTCTAGCTCCATGCGTTGATATGAAATACTCAAGAACATTCAACCCCTCTCTAAAGCTTGAGGTGATAGGGGTCTCAATAATTGAGCCATCAGATTTAGCCATCAACCCCCTCATACCCGAGAGCTGTCTAATTTGAGCTTCACTACCTCTAGCTCCAGAATCTGCCATCATATGTACCGAGTTAAACCCTCTCTTATCTCTCTTAATTAGCTTCATAAGTTCGCTAGCTACAGAGTTGTTCGTATCTGTCCAGATATCAATAATCTTATTGTATCTCTCTTGGTCAGTTAATAACCCCTTAGCATACTGCTTCTGTATCTCTACAACCTGCTCTTTTGCACTAACTATCATCTCCTGCTTATTATCTGGAACCTTAATATCCTCAATTGATATTGATACTCCAGCCTTTGTAGCAAATCTAAACCCTAAATCTTTTAGATTATCTAGAAACTCTGAAGTGTATGATATTCCACTATTTGCATATATGTAATCAACAAGGGCTGAGATATCCTTCTTCTTCATAATCTTATTCCAGTAGCTCTCAGGCACATAATCTGGAATTATGCTCTTAAGTATCAATCTACCTGCAGTCGTATTTATAATCTTTCTATTGAGTAGAGTCTTTATCTTTGCATTTAAATCCAACATCCCCTGCTCATTTGCAATCATTACCTCGTCTACATTGGCAAATAGCTTATGTTGACCAATAACATCTGTCTTTTCAAGTGTTAGGTAGTATATCCCCAATATCATATCTTGAGAAGGTACAGCGATAGCCTTTCCCGAAGCTGGAAGTAGAATATTCATAGATGCCAACATTAAAACTTTCGCCTCGGCAATGGCCTCAGATGATAGAGGTACATGGACTGCCATCTGGTCACCATCAAAATCTGCATTGAATGCTGCACAGACTAGGGGGTGGAGCTGTATAGCCTTCCCATCAATAAGTTTTGGGTGGAAAGCCTGAATGGATAGTTTATGTAGAGTTGGGGCTCTGTTTAGTAGAACAGGATAGTTTTTAACAACCTCCTCTAGACACTTCCACACCTCATTACTCTTCTTCTCTATCATCTTCTTCGCCTGTTTAAGCGTTACAGCATACCCTTTCTCTTGAAGCTTCGCCATGACATGTGGCTTAAAGAGTTCAATCGCCATAAGTTTAGGAAGTCCACACTCATCCATTTTTAGGTTTGGACCAACAACAATTACACTTCTTCCACTAAAGTCAACCCTCTTTCCCAATAGGTTCTGTCTAAATCTACCCTGTTTACCCTTTATAACCTCCGAAAGAGATTTAAGAGGTCTCTTGTTTGCCCCCTTAACTGAGTTTCCTCTTCTACCGTTATCGAATAGGGCATCTACAGCCTCTTGTAACATTCTCTTCTCATTTCTAACGATAATCTCTGGGGCATCAAGCTCTACAAGTCTCTTTAATCTCTGATTTCTGTTTATAACTCTTCTATAGAGGTCATTCACATCACTTACAGCGAATTTACCACCATCTAAGCTAACTAGAGGTCTTAAATCTGGTGGCATTACAGGTAGAACTGTTAACATCATCCACTCAGGTCTATTTCCAGACTCTAAAAATGCCTCTATTACCTTTAATCTTTTAACAATTGTCTTCTTCTTTGCTTCAGATTTTGTGGACTGTATCTCCTCCTTGAGCGTAGAGAACATCTCTATTAAATCCAACTCCCTTAGAAGCTCCTGAACAACCTCTCCACCCATTCTAGCATCCAACCCAGAGTTTGGAAATCTACTTATGATTGATTGGTACTGCTCCTCATTTAGAACATCATACTTTCTGAGAGGAGAACTCCCCTCGCTATCATAACTTGCATCTCCAGCCTCCTTTACAATATAGGCTTCATAGTAGAGTACCCTCTCCAAATCCTTCATTTTCACTCCAAGAAGAGTTCCAATTCTACTTGGTAGGGAGCTTACATACCAGATGTGTGCTACGGGTGCTACAAGGTCTATGTGTCCCATTCTATTTCTTCTAACTTTTGATGTTGTAACCTCAACACCACACTTCTCACACACTACACCCTTATATCTCATCTTCTTATATTTACCACATAGACACTCATAGTCCCTAACTGGACCAAACGTCTTTGCACAGAAGAGTCCATCTCTTTCAGGCTTTAGAGTTCTGTAGTTTATAGTCTCAGGTTTCTTAACCTCTCCATGGCTCCAAGATAAAATCTTATCTGGACTTGCAACCTTTAAACGGATAGCTACAATATCTTTCGGTCTCTCCTCAGAGGCTAGATTAACAGCCCTTAAATTATCTAAAAAATCACTCATTACTCTGCTTCCTCTCTATCTTTTTCAAAAAGCTCCACATCTAGACCCAAAGCCTGTAGCTCTTTTGTCAATACAAACATAGTCTCTGGAACACCAGACTCTGGAACACTCTCCCCTTTTGTGATTGCCCTATAAACTTTTGTTCTACCCTCAACATCATCAGATTTAATGGTCAACATCTCTTTTAGTATGTGAGAAGCTCCATAGGCTTCAAGTGCCCACACCTCCATCTCTCCAAATCTCTGACCACCAAATAGTGCCTTACCTCCAACTGGCTGTTGAGTAACTAGAGAGTATGGACCAGTTGACCTAGCGTGAACCTTCTCATCAACTAGATGGTGTAGTTTTAACATATACATATATCCAACATTGACCTTCTCAAGCATCTTTTCACCTGTTCTACCATCATACAGCACAGTCTTACCATCACTATCCATCTTCGCCAACTCAAAGAGTTGAGCAAACTCATCTTGAGATGTACCCTCAAATACGCTAGTGGCAAACTTAACACCATTTGCCCAGTCTCTAGCATACTTTATAAGCTCATCATCGCTAATCTCAGATAATCGCTCTTTAGCATTCATAAGCTTAGCCACATCGGCAATCTTGACCATCTTATCCCTAAGTTCCGATATCATGCTATCACGCTTAGCATTGAAGATCTCCTCTATCTGGTCTCCCAATTTCTTCCCAATCATACCTAGATGAACTTCCAAAATTTGACCAATATTCATCCTTGATGGAACCCCTAGAGGATTGAGGATAATATCTACAGTCTTTCCATCTTTTGTATATGGCATATCTATCTCTGGAACAATGTTTGATACTATACCCTTGTTTCCATGTCTACCTGCCATCTTATCCCCAACTTTTAACTTTCTCTTGGTAGCTATATATATCTTTACAAGCTTAACAACACCATTAGGGAGAATATCATCTTTCTCTAAAATAGTTAACTTCTCCTCATGGCTCTCCTTCAACCTCTTCTTCTGTCTCTGGAAACTATTTTTTGTGATATTATATTCAGATTGAACCTTTGCACTGTATGATTGCACTATTGAGCGTAAAGCAAATCTATTTATATCTTGAATAACCTCAAGAGGTATCTTCTCTCCAGCATAATACTCTCTATCTCCAACTATTACATCTTTAACTAGAGGCTCTTTTGCCAACATACTTGATACCTTTAGAAGCTCCTCTTGGTCAATCATAAGAAGCTTATCATGATGCTCTCTATCTAGTCTAGACTTCTCCTCCTCATATGACTGTATAGCTCTGGCATCCTTCTCATACCCCTTTTTGGTAAATACCTTAACATCTACAACTACACCCTCCATAGATGCTTTAGCATATAGAGACTTATTTACGACATGCCCAGCCTTCTCTCCAAATATTGCTCTAAGTAGTCTCTCTTCTGGGGTAGGTTTTATCTCACCCTTAGGGCTAACCTTTCCAACCAGTATCATACCCGGCTTAATGTGTGTCCCAACCTTTACAATTCCACTCTCATCTAGATGAGATAGCTCATCCTCTCTAATATTTTGAATATCCCTTGTAATCTCCTCAGTCCCATGCTTAAGCTCTCTAGCCTCGAGCTCAACCTCATATGTGTGTACAGATGTGAAGATATCCTCTCTCAAAATTCTCTCAGAAATTATAATTGCATCCTCATAGTTATACCCATACCAAGGCATGAATGCAACCATCACATTCTTTCCAAGAGCCAACTCTCCCATATCCATATTTGGCCCATCAGCTATTATGTGACCATCTTTTACAACATCACCAACCTGCACAATTGGAGTTTGATTAAATGTGGTGTTCTGGTTGGTTCTCATATTCTTCTCCATGGAGTAGTGGTCTATAAATACCCCATTCTCATCTTCGCCCATAATATATATGTTTCTCGAGTCAACCTTCTCCACTCTTCCACCCCTCTTAGCCTTTACAGACTCCCAAGCATCCCTACTGACTATGCTCTCCATACCTGTACCAACAATAGGTGCATCTGTTCTAAGTAGAGGGACTGCCTGTCGCTGCATATTTGAGCCCATCAAAGCTCTATTGGCATCATCATGCTCTAGGAAAGGGATTAGAGAAGCTGCAGCTCCAGAGACCATCAGAGGGGATATATCAATCAAAGATACCTTTTTTGTATCATTTAATAGAATCTCTCCATTACATCTAGTCTCAATTAAATCATCTACAATCTCTCTACTCTCCACTTTTGTGGAAGCTGGTGCAATTACTAAATCCTCTTCTTGGGTGGCCGTTAAATATACTATCTCATCTTGAATTACACCATCTTCAACTCTATTATATGGAGCTTCAATAAATCCATGCTCATTTACTTTAGCATATGTTGCCAGTGTATTTATAAGTCCAATATTTTGTCCCTCTGGGGTCTCAATTGGACAGATTCTACCGTAGTGTGTAGGGTGGACATCTCTAACCTCAAATCCAGCCCTCTCCTTGACGAGACCACCCTCTCCAAGAGCCGATAGTCTCCTCTTATGGGTTATCTCAGATAGAGGATTTGTCTGATCCATGAATTGTGATAGCTGTCCAGATGAGAAAAACTCCAATATTGTGTTTGTAATCATTTTTGAGTTAACTAAATCGTGAGGCATAATATCATCTAATTGACCAGATATGGTGGTCATCTTATCTTTAATCGCCTTCTGCATCTTCGTTAAACCATTGTATAGCTCATTTCCTAGAAGCTCACCAATAGCCCTAATTCTTCTATTTCCCAAGTGGTCTCTATCATCTATATGTCCAGAACCATTCTTAACCTTTGTTAGATACTTAACAGTCTTAATTACATCTTCAGCAGTTAAGACTGTAACGTACTCAGGGACATCAATACCCAACTTATGGTTCATCTTCATTCTTCCAACCTTGGTTAGGTCATACCTCTCTGGGTCAAAGAAGAGTTGATTTAAAAATGCTCTAGCTGCATCAACAGTTACCGGCTCACCTGGTCTCATAACCTTATATATTCTAATAGCAGCTAAATCATTCTCATCTTCGATATCTTCAGTCTGCCTTAAGAGTCTTAGAGACTCTTGGTCTGCTATAAAGGATTTAATAATTGAGTCATTTGCCCCATCTGCTAAATCATCGGCAATAAAGAAGCTCTCTATACCTGAATCTATAATTCTCTTCAACTTAATCTCATCTAGAGGTGTCACAACATCATAGAGTATCTCCCCACTCTCCGGATCAAAAATAGGCTGAGATAGGTGTCTCTCTACTAATGTCTCTGCAGGATATTCAACCCACTTCAAACCACTATTTAACAATCTCTCTGCCCTCTTTTGACTCAATCTCTTAGATGCTGCAACAACTATATTTCCATCTAAATCCTTGACCTCATAGGGTGAACGCCCGACAAAGCTCTCCACGGAGAAACGTGTAATAAATCTATTATCTTTAATAAAAATTTCTCTACTTTTATAAAATAGCTTTATGATATCCTCTTTAGAGTAGTCCAATGCTCTGAATAGAATTGTTACGGGTATCTTTCTTCTCTTATTAATTCTGGCATAGAGGATATCCTTAACATCATACTCAAAATATAACCAACTACCTCTATCTGGAATAATCTGAGCAGAATAGATTAACTTATTTGAAACGGTTGTCGCCTCCTCCTCTTTGAAGATAACACCTGGACTTCTATGTAGTTGATTTACAACAACCCTCTCGACTCCATTAATGATGAAAGAGGTTCTATCTGTCATTAATGGTATATCTCTTACAAAGACAGCCTGCTCCTTAACCTCCTTAGTGTTAATCTTCTCTCCTGTCTTCTCATCTCGATTCCATATTATAAGGGCTATATTCATCTTAAGAGAGACTGAGTATGTTAAGCCCCTCTCCATACACTCTCTAATTGTATATTTAGGCTTTACAATCTCACTTCCTCTATACTCCAGCGTAATTCTATTCTGCTGGTCATGAAGTGGAAAGACTGAGCGAAAAACCTTTTCAATAGTCGATTGACTTCTATCTTTCGCATCAATCATTAAGAAATCATCAAATGATTTCTGTTGTAGTTGAAGTAGATTTGGCACAGCAATTTGACGAGGAGTTTTTGAAAAATCGACTCTAAGTCTATTTCCAGAGTATAATGAATTTA
>JAADDP010000056.1 GCA_013153825.1 Campylobacterota bacterium | reverse complement strand
AAGAGTTTCAATAGTTTGGATAGATTTCAACTACAAGATATTGAGATAGAGAAGAGTGAGAGAGTTCTATCTAAAGTGGAAGCATCTCTAAAACCTCAGATATCTCTCAGTGGATATTTCGGGTATAACTACGATATTGATGACTCTCTACATAAGGAGAATTTATGGCAAATTGGGTTAAATTTGACATGGAATATTTTTGATTTTAATAGAGGTGATGCTAGAGAGCAACAGGCAAGAGTTGCTAAACTTCAAGCAGTTATTCAGAAGAAGAGATTAAGTGAAGATTTTAATAAAATGTTGGCAGAGGCAGTAGATAGAGTGGAGAGTTCGGTTGCAGAGTATAAGATAAATTTAGCCCAGCTGAAGCTATTGGAGGAGACAGAGAATATAGAGGAGGCGAGATATGGTGCAGGAGTTGCAACTCTAAATGAGCTACTACTCGCAAAGGCGAAAACTCAAATTGCAAAATCTAAATTGATAGAGTCTCAATATAAATATCAGAATGGAATATTCTACTTAGATTACCTATTTGAGAGAGGAGATATATAGTGATAAAAAAGATAGTGGTTGGAGTAGTGGCTCTAGGGGTTACAATATTTATTGCACTTAATGGTAAGAGGTTAATAGAGAAGAGGAGGAGTGAGATTAAGAGTACCCCCACACCCGATAGGGAGAGGATATCAATCTCTTTAGTTGTTCCAAAGAGGGGGACAGTTAAACAGAGAGATAAGTTTTTGGCATTCGTAGCTTTTGATAAGAGTATAGAGATATCTACAAAGATGACGGGATATATTAAGAAGATATATATAAATGAGGGTGATAGAGTTAGAGAGGGTATGCTACTGGCAAAGATAGATGACCACGATTTAAAGTCGGAGATATCACTCCTAAAGAATACACTAAAACAGCAGAGAAGAGATTATAAATTGGCAAAGCAGATATATAATAGAAATTTAAAACTATATAATATTGGTGGGTTACCGAAAGAGCAGTTGGATACATCAAAAGTTATGATGGACTCAAAGAGGAGTTCAATATTGGCTACAGAGTTGAAGATGGAACAGCTTAGAGAGCAGAAGAGATATCTAAATATAAAGGCTCCATTTAATGGGATAATAGATGGGATAATGATGTATGAGGGGGATTTAGCCCTAGCTGGAAAGCCTATATTGAGTATGAGTAGTGGGGTTAAGAAGTTAATATTCAACTACACCCCATCATCAAATATAGAGAGGGGGCAGAAGGTATTTGTTGATGGTGAGCTTATCGGTGAGGTCAACCTCATCAAGAGTGTGGCGAAGAATGGGTTATCTGCTGCAGAGATAAAGCTATCAAACTCATTGGATATACCTATAGGTGTCAATATAGATATAGAGGTTTTAACTAGAGAGGCTAATGGGTGTATCGTACCTAGTGATACCCTTCTACATAAGAGAGATGGGGTATATGTGATGCTCTATAGAGATGGCAAGTTCATACCTCAGAGGGTTGAACCGACATTGGAGCAGGGAGATAAGAGGTTGATAACCCCATGTATAGATGGCTCAATTGCAAGAGGTAGTGAGGTTACTCTTGCAAAGCTTCCTATATATGGAGATATTGAGATAAAAGAAGTGAACTAGAATGGGTAGAAGAGTATCTCTTATAGAGAGGAGTCTCAAGAGACCACACATAATAATATCTCTCCTATCTCTATTTCTATTTGCTGGATTTGTAGGTTATAGTAAGATAGATAGAAACCTCTTTCCAAACTCAAACTATCCCGAGGTGGCTGTAGTTATAGTAGAGCCTAGTGCATCGGCAGAGGCTATAGCCACAAATATAGCAGTACCAATCGAGGAGGAGCTATATACGCTTGATGAGATAAGACGGGCATACTCAAATACCATTGATGAGGTTACAGTAGTTAGAGCCGAATTTGAGTATAGTAAAGATATAGATACGGCAGTTAGTGATGTGGCAAATGCAATCTCCAGAGTTAAGGCAGAGCTACCAAGCGATATTAGAGAGCCTCAAATTATAAAGATAACAGAGACTACAGCCCCAATTTTAGTTGTATCAATCTCTCCTAAAAGTGCAGATTTAAATCTAGATGATATTAGAGATTTAGCATCTGGGGAGATAAAACATAAGCTTTTAAAGATGGATGGGGTTGCAAATGTAGATATATTTGGTGGATTTAAGAGAGAGCTACAGATTATAGTTGATAAGGATAAGTTGGATAGATTAAATCTATCTCTATCTCAAGTTATAGCATCAATTCAGAAGAGTGATAGAGAGTATGCCATAGGATTTATTATAAATAGTGGTAGCCACTATCTACTAAAATCTAATGGTAAGAGAGATAGAGTCGATGAGCTAAAGAGTATACCAATTACGGCAGATATAAGATTGAGAGATGTTGCAGATATATACTTTGGACACTATCAGAACAGCTCTGCATATTTTGGTAATGGTAAGGAGTCAATAGCTCTATCTATCCAACGTTCAGCCAAGTCAGATGTGATAGATACCATAGAGAGGGTTGAGAGCCTTTTAGATGAGTTTAGAGTTAGATATCCAAACATAAACTTTGAGATTAGCGATACTCAGAAGGAGACTATAGAGCAGAGTACAGAGAATATGTTTGAGTCCCTTAGAGATGCTATTGTGATGTCAACAATAGTTGTATTTCTATTTTTAGCCTCTTTTCGCCAAATTTTAGTTGTACTTGTGACAATCCCCCTAGTATATCTCTCTACTATAGCACTAATGTGGATTTTTGGGATAGATTTTAATGTTGTAACTCTCACTGCTATTATTCTCGCCTTAGGTCTACTTCTAGATGATACGGTCGTTGTTATGGAGAATATAGAGAGACACTATAGAGATTATATATGACGCTACTAGAGCTAAAAGAAGAGTTCCAACAAGTGGGGCAAAAACTGTCTCGGGATAGCCTCCTATAAATAACATAGGAGCTAGGGCTATCATTGTTGTGAGAGTCCCACTTAGGTCTGCAAACATAATCTCTTCAGTTCCTCCATATACTGCCGACTCTATATCCCTCTTTAACTCTCTATAGTGTCTCTCTATATTCTCCATAACCTCTCTACTCCTCTCAAGTGGTAGGTTTGAATCTAGAGATAATCTTATATTTA
>JAADDP010000075.1 GCA_013153825.1 Campylobacterota bacterium | reverse complement strand
TAGTATATATGCGATAAATACGCTATTTATCCCATAGATAAACTTAAATACCTCACTCTCACTACTATACTGCTCCATCCCCTTCTTAAATGAGAGGGAGAGTAGAAATAGAGCAAATAGGAGTGTTAAAACCCCAAATCCACCAAATATCTGGCTAAAGAATGCAAATATGAAATCTGTATGGATTGCTGGGAGTGGAAGAAAGCTATTATCTACAAAGTTTGAGGAGAATAGGGTACTATTCTTTATTAGAAATAGACCTCTGGCAATCTGCTCATATCGATATAGAAAGTATTGAGTAGATGGTGTTATATCTTGAGCAAATGGCTCTCTCCACATGGCAAATCTCACATTATCTTTCAACTCAATATGGTAGAAGATGACCCCTAGAGCCACAATAAAGGCTACCCCTCCGAGAAACCACCATATTTTAATATTGAAGTTATCCTTAAATAGGATATAGATGATGGATAGGGCTAAAAATACCTGTAGTATTGAACCCTTATCCTTAATGATAAATATTGTTCCCAGTAGAAGTGTAAAGAATAGCCCTAGAAAGAGCAGATAGGTGAAGCTATTTTTTCTAAAAGAGTGGTGGAATAGGAGTGTAACGAGTAGAAAGATGAAGAACTTTGTACTCTCAATAAAGACCATCCCCTGCCCCTCCTTTATCAGCCCTACAACTGCAAGAAGAATAACAGCACCGAGCATAAATATTGTGGAGAATATTATATGTTTATATATCTTATTGTTTATATGCTCTCTCGATGAGCCTAAAAAGATATAATTCTCCCCATACTTGAGAAAGTTCACAAATAGCATAAATATTGCAAATATGAATGTCTGCTCTCCAAGAAATACAATCATAGATTTTGGGATAGTTAGTAGAGTATTTGAGGAGTATATATACCCCTTAAATATTAATATTATTAGGCTCAATAGAGATATGTAACTCACAAATGCAATCTTAGATGCCTTTAGAGTATCATCAGCTCTATATATTAAGTAGGATACTATCCCAAATGTGACCATCATAAAGAATACAACTATCTCCGTAAATAGACTACCCTTCGCATATATATTAAACTGGTAGAAGTACATAACGGTAAAGTTTATATATGATGCTAGAAAGAGAAACTCTAAAATAATTGTGAAGTAGAGTATAGGGTGGACTATAGCCCACTGCTTTCTCTCCACATATGTCGTTATCTTTGTGGTAATTGAGAATAGTATATATGAGAATATTAGGAGTATTAGAGATGTTACAAACCATAACCAGAAGAGGCTACTCTTTACAACTCCCGTTCTATCCCCAACGACCACATCGGGGTATGTAGTCGTTGTGTAGAGGTAGAATATATTTGTAAATGAGAGTGGAGATAGAGATATGTTATCTAATATTATAGAGTCTCCATCTCTATATATTTTATAATTTGAGAATCCTATCCTTATAAAGTCTCCATCTCTAACCTTTACACTGTTTATAAATCTATTACTCTCCCTCTCTAGAGATGATAGCCTCAACTGCTCAGCGACTCTATCCTCACTCTCCGACCTATTTCTGAGAAGAGTACTATTTACAATAGCCTTTCTCCTATTTGTCAAAAGCTCAAGAGTTCCGATATATTCGCTATCCTCCCCCTTATCGAGTGTAAGTAGTAGATGGTTCTCAACTGCCAACCTATTGATTAAGTGTGTACTATTCCCATCCTCATCACCAGCTCCAATAACAATAGAGTCTCTCCCATCTATAGGAAACTGGTAGTAGTCGACAAAGCCAACCCTCTTATAGATTGAGAGGTCAAGATATATCAATGTTATAACTATCCAAGCGAAAAACATAAGCAGGGAGATTAGGAGACCATAGGCACTCCTACTTCTACCATCTGCCCTATTCATCTCAAAATATATTCTTGAGAAGAAGTATATAAATATTATTAAGAATACAATTATGGATATTGCAATCACATTAAACATAAATCCCCCCTCAATCTATCGGATACTATATACAGATTTAATCTTAAATCCATGAGGTGTCTTTTTAAGCCTTAAAAATATTCTACTAACACCAGATGCAACTCTACCATTTGAGGATACCACCCTATAGTTGCCATGCTTCTCAACATCACAATACTCAACACCATCCTCTTCAAATACTCTCAATATCTTAAAATCTATCAATCCGTACTCTCTCTCAACCCACTTCTTAATATATTTCACTTTATCTCTATATATATCTCTATGGGTAACATCGGATAGGCTAAAGTATCTATCTACATTTCTATCATAGAAGCTCACCATCCGTCTAATATCATTCTCCTCTGAAGCTATAATTAACTGATTTAGAAAATTCTGCACATTTTGACGGTTAAAGCTATCTCCAGACTGCACAAGGTGACCCAACTTATCATCTCTGTTGTGTATAGGTATTCCAAGAGAGGCTTCTCCCCTTTTTGTAGGTGATGGCTGATATACAATCTCAATATCTGAGCTATCCTTAACCTCAGATGTTGGAGTTGGAGTATCCATTTCAGGTTTTGAAGCTACCGTATCGATAATCTCTATATCATCATCCTCCTCAAGAATATCTTCAATCGTTGGAATACCACTATCCACAACGGTAGGCTCTGGACTACTCTCTGTATTATCTTGAGAGGGTTTATGAATGGAGATATCCACTCCACTATTTGCCACAGCTGTTGTAGTGTTGTGGTGTACTCGCCTATCTCTATTTATTAGGTTATAGGCGTACCACCCTAGAGAGGCTAACATTATCGATAGCATAACTCCAAATATTGCAAACATTGGAGATGAACTCTCCTCTCTCCTCTCCTGAAGATTGGATTTTGAATTATCATCTATATCATCTGAGATATCTTCAGCTCTACTTAAATCTCTCTCAACATCATCTAGACTCTGATACCTATCCTCTGGATTTATTGCTGTCATTCGTCTCAAAACCCCTCTAAATGGGACATCTATAGGGAGTCTGTTTAATATAGATTGAAACTCACTATCATCTATCAACCTATCGGTGATATTGGGAAAACTATTCTCATCTTCAGATAGCGTTCTACATATGGTCATACCTATAGAGTAGATATCGCTAAACTTCCCAATTACAGAACGCTTTGTACCACTAAGCTCTGGAGGGGTGTATA
>JAADDP010000001.1 GCA_013153825.1 Campylobacterota bacterium | reverse complement strand
ATATATATTTAAGGATACAAAATGCTCAGGCAGATAATAAGGCTTTTGATTAACTTGTTTTTGTTTGGAACTGTTGCTTATGGAGCAGTTACTGGAATAGCTTTTAAAGATTATAATGCTGATGGTATAAAGCAAGATGGAGAACCAGGTGTTAAAGGTGTTACTGTAACAGCATATGATATAAATGATATTGAACTTACAAGTGTCACTACTGATGAAGATGGTAACTATATCTTAAATATAGAGCAACCTGTTAGATTAGAGTTTAAATTGCCAGATAGTGGATGTATGGCACAAAATTATGTAGATTATCCTTCTGCTAGAGCAGATAACTATGGAAGTAGTATTCAGTTTGCAGATGGAAATAATGATGTGAGAAATTTTGCTATTAGTTATCCTATGGACTTTTCTACCCAAGAAGACCCTTGGGTGTTTTTACCTATTATGATAAATGGAGACCCTTTAGGTGGTGGTACGACATCAGAGGAACCTGCACTAGTTAAATTTAGATACAAAAATGAGGGAGAAGCTATTAATTCAGGGAGTGACCCAGATGATGGGCTAGAAGGACCAGCATGGATAGAACTTGCAAAACAGAATCAAATTGGGCCTACATATGGTGTTGCATACTCAAGAGAGGCGAGAAGAGTTTTTGTAGCATCTGTTCTAAGAAGACACGCTGGATATGGACCACTTGGAAGTGGTGGTATCTATATGATAAATCCTGATATAAACTCATCTGATATTGTTCAGAGTGATATTGAATTTATAGATTTAGATGATTTGGGTTTTGCCACAAGAGGAGAGGGTGATTATAATGGAACTGTTTTAAATGCAGATGATGATAATTATACAAATGATTTTATTCCTTTTAATCCCGTAGTTGGAGATAATGCTGATGAGAATGAGAGGAATCTACCAAAAGATTTATTAGAGTCCAGCAATGACCCAGCAGCATATGGACAAGTTGGAAAATTAGGATTAGGAGATATTGATATAGGAGAGGAGGGAAGATACCTTTATGTAGTAAATTTATATGATAGAAAGCTTTATAAAATTGATTTACAAAATCCAATTAGCCCTATAAAACCAACCTCTTCTGAAGTTTCTAGTATTGAAATTCCTGATACTTGTGATTACTCTGATAAAGCAGGGGAGTATAGACCTTTTGGATTAAAAATATATAGAGAGAGAGCATATATTGGGATAGTATGTTCAGGGCAGGATGAAAAAGGTTATAAAGTTGCAGACTCTACTGCTGATATGAAAGGGTTTGTTTACTCTTTTGATTTAAGAGAGTTTGATAATCCAACTTGGCAAAAAGAGACTGAGTGGACATTTGATTATAGAGATGATGATGGAAGTGATAGACCTTGGCATATTTGGAATAATAGTTGGATTGATGGATGTGAAGGGCATTCAGAGTGTGCAGAACCTATTATTTCAGATATAGAGTTTGACAATAGAGGTAATTTATTAGTAGGAATTATGGATTTACATGCACAAAAGCTTGGTGCACCTAATTATAGATTAGTAGGTGAGCAGACAGAAGACCCTGTCGAGGGTGAAACGACTGCTGATGAGCTTGAACAGACAATTTCTGCAGGAGATTTAATTAGAATAGAGAGAGATACTAGTAGTGATACCTGTGTATATAAAGAGCCTAATTTAGCAGAAGAGTTTTATGATGATGAGTATAAGCATTTAGAGAGTGTAGTTGGTGCTTTAGGAGGACATCATACAAGCGATAGTGATACTGTTTTATCTACTTTTATGGACCCTTATAGGTTGAGAAGCTCTGGAGTTATGTTATTTAACAATGTAGATGGTTCTCAAATATCTAAATATGAAGTTATACATAATGTTAGAACCCACCTTAGAAAGACTAACTCAGTAGGTGATTTAGAGGTAATGGAGTTTGTCCCACCAATAGAAGTTGGTAATAGGGTGTGGTTTGATAAAGATAGAGATGGTATTCAAGACCCAAATGAGAGTGGTATAGCTGATGTAAGACTATATTTAAAAGATGGTAATGATGTTATTGTAGGAGAAACAGTAACAGATGAAAATGGTAGTTATGTTTTTAACTATACAAATGTAGATGCAAATAGTACTCAACCAGGACTTAAGCCAAATAGTAAATATACTGTATATATAGATTTATCGCAGTTTGTGGAGGGTATAGGAGTAGCTGGGAGTATATTAGAGGGATATATTTTAACTCAAAAAGATGCTGAGAGTAATTCTGAAAACTCAGATAGAGTTGATTCAGATGCCGATAAAGAGGATACAACAGGAATAGCATATATAACATTTACCACTGGTGAAGCAGGGCAAAATAATCATAGTTATGATATAGGACTAATAGATACATATTGTATTGGAGATAGAGTATGGTTAGATGAAAATAAAAATGGAATTCAAGATAGTAATGAATCAAACTTTAATGAAAGTGTGGAAATTGAATTATTAGATGAAAGTGGAAATTCTGTTCAAGATGCAAATGGAGAAGATGTAGAGCCTATTACTACAACAAATGGAGAGTATAAGTTTTGTGTTTTATCTCCAGATAGATATAAGATAAAGGTTACTTTACCAGATAATTATGTTGTTTCGCTGAAGGATATTGGAAATGATGATACAAATGATAGTGACATTAATCCAACAACCAAAGAGAGTGATATTATAGATTTACAAGATAATAATTATACTATTGATATAGGGGTATATGAACAACAAACCTACTGTCTAGGGGATTATATCTGGTATGATAATAATAAAAACGGTATCCAAGATAGTGATGAGAGTGGAGTTGAGGGAGTTAGTATAACTCTAAATGAAACTAATGCTACAACCACCACAGATAGCAGTGGAAAATATGAATTCTGTGAGTTGGAAAATGGAAATTACTCTATAACAGTAGATAAATCAACCTTGCCAGAGGGATATGAATTAACTAGCAAAAATAGTGGAAGCGATGATTCAGCTGATAGCGATATAAATCCAGATGATGGAAAAAGTGATAGTGTAACAATAGCTGATGCAAACAATACAACACTAGATGGGGGAATCTATAAACCAACATATTGTCTAGGAGATTATATCTGGTATGATAATAATAAAAATGGAATCCAAGATAGTGATGAATCTGGAGTTAATGGAG
>JAADDP010000029.1 GCA_013153825.1 Campylobacterota bacterium | reverse complement strand
TTAAAACTATAATCAAAGAGCCTATAAAACTACAATTAGTAGATGAAAAATCTGATAAAGAACTATATAATTATATAGCAGAAAACTATCATGATGAGGTACAAAAAGCTATAGTATCTATGGCAAAAAGTGAAAGAGAGAGTGAGCTAAAATCTATCTGTGAGAAGATTATACAAGATTTAGAGTCTCAAAGTAGAGAAATAGATAATGAGTTAGTATCAAATATGCTCTATGCTTACAAAAAATCTGTTGTTCGCTCTATGGTTTTGGACAAGGGGCTTAGAGCCGATGGCAGAGGATTAAAAGATATTAGAGATATATCTATAGAGACAAATATATTACCTTCAGTTCACGGTTCATCTCTATTTACAAGAGGTCAAACCCAAGCATTGGTTACTGCAACACTAGGAGATAGCAAAGAGGCTCAAAGTTATGAGCTAATAGGTTCAAAAACATCTCTATATGAGACATTTATGGTTCATTATAATTTTCCTGCCTTCTCTGTTGGAGAGGCAAAGAGACAAGGCCCTCCAGGGAGAAGAGAACTAGGACATGGAAACTTGGCAAAGAGAGCTTTAGAACCAACATTAGAGATAGATAGAGATTATACTGTAAGATTGGTTTCAGAGATATTAGAATCAAATGGTTCATCATCTATGGCGACAGTTTGTGGTGGAGCTTTGGCACTAAGGGCTGCAGAGGTTAATACTCAAAAGCTAGTAGCAGGTATTGCAATGGGGTTGATAACTGATGGAGATAGATATGCTATTCTTAGTGATATTATGGGACTAGAAGACCATGATGGAGATATGGATTTTAAGATTACTGGTACAGTAGATGGTATTACAGCTTTGCAGATGGATATAAAGCTTGGAGGAATAGAACCAAAAATATTAAAAGATGCACTAATTCAAGCAAAAGAGGGTAGAATTCATATATTAAATATAATGGAACAGGCTCTTTTGAATATGATACCAAGCCGAGCCTTACCTAGTAGTATAGTCTTTGATATAGACTCATCTTCTATTCCTGCTGTTATAGGAAAGGGTGGAGGAACCATCAAGGATATTATAGAGAAATTTGGTGTAAATATAGATATAGATAGAGATGCTAATAGCGTCAAAATTATAGGAGATTCAAAAGAGTCTGTAGCAAAAGCCAAAAAGTATATAGATGAGATAATATCAAGTGCAACTAAACGACCTATAAACTATGAGATAAATAAACAGTATAGAGGTAAAATCAAAAAAATACTAGATTTTGGAATGTTTGTAGAGATGCCAGATGGGTATGATGCCTTGCTTCACATATCAAAGGTCTCAAAAGATAGAATAGATAATTTAGAGAATTTGTATGAGGTAGGAGATGAGATAGATATTATAGTTCTCGAACAAAAGGGTAAAAAAGTGGAGCTTTGTACTCCTGGTTATCTATTTTAGTCTCTTTTTGTAGCATAAAATATATTTTGCATATTAGGTGCTAATATTTATTTTTTGATTAATATCTATTAAATATTAGATTAGTTATAATCGCGTCGTTACTACAGAGTGATAAGTAGGGAAACAGTATGCATTTATGTGACTGTTGGCACACAAGATAGTGTGTTTACGCAAGCCGAACGGACTCTGAAACGCAGTCGAATGGGACTTAAAACCTATTAATTTAAGGATTTGAAATATGAAAAAGTTTTTCTTACTTTTCTTGGCATTTGGTGCGTTTGCTTTTGCAAATGAGGGTGGAGCAGATATGATTAAAGCTTACTCTGTTGTTGCTGCTGGTGTTGGTCTTGGACTTGCAGCTCTTGGTGGAGCTATAGGTATGGGTCACACAGCAGCTGCTACTATTGCTGGTACTGCTAGAAACCCAGGTCTTGGTGGTAAACTAATGACTACAATGTTTATTGCTCTAGCGATGATTGAAGCACAAGTTATCTATACACTAGTTATTGCACTAATTGCTCTTTATGCTAACCCATTCCTATAGTAGTTTAGTTTAAAGAATAGATAAGTTTAGGGTGGTATAATTCCACCCTGATTAATGTTATGCGACAGTGGTGGAACGGTAGACACGCTATCTTGAGGGGGTAGTGCCAATAGGTGTGAGGGTTCAAATCCCTCCTGTCGCACCATTCTTACCCTTAATAAATATGAAAAAAATATACTACTCATACAGACAACTTCAAAACGATTTAAAGATATTGATTCAAAAAATGGATAAGCCATTTGATACTATAGTTCCTATTGCTAGAGGTGGGCTTACAATTGCACATCTGTTGGGAGAGTATTATAATATTAGAAAAGTTTACTCTATTAATACTATTGGATATGATGATATTAAAAAACTAGATAGAGTAGAGATATCTAATATTCCAAATCTTAAAAATACAAAATCAGCTTTAATTGTTGATGATATAGTAGATAGTGGAGATACTCTCATAGCAGTTATAGATATACTAAAAGATAGATATCCAGATATTAATTTTTATACTGCCTCTATATTTTATAAAAAAAGTGCTAAAATTGCACCAACTTGGTATATTAGAGAGGCTGCTCATGATTGGATTGATTTCTTCTGGAGTATAGATTTAAAGGATTGAAGATGATACTAATGATAGATAACTATGATAGTTTTACATATAATGTTGTACAGTACTGCTTAGAACTTGGTGCAGATTTAAAAGTAATTCGTAATGATGAACTAACTATAGATGAGATAAAAGCACTAAATCCACAAAAAATTATTATATCTCCTGGCCCTGCTACACCAAATGAGGCAGGAGTCACTTTAGATGTTATAAAGGAGTTTGCAGATACTACACCCATATTTGGTATATGCCTGGGACATCAAAGTATAGCTCAAGCATTTGGTGCAGAAGTAATACGAGCTAAAAATATGATGCATGGAAAAACATCTCAAATAGAGGTGGAATCAGATAGTATAGTATTTGATGGATTGCCAAAAGAGTTTAGAGTTACTAGATATCACTCTTTAACTGTAAATAAAGAGAATGTTCCACAAGATATAATCATCACATCTCATAGTAAAGATGACCATGAGATAATGTCACTAGAGATAAAAAATAAACCAATCTACGGAGTCCAGTTTCATCCAGAATCTATTATGAGTGAGTATGGACATGAGATGTTAAATAATTTTTTAAAGCTTTAACTT
>JAADDP010000038.1 GCA_013153825.1 Campylobacterota bacterium | reverse complement strand
TTTTAGATAAAATTTATCTATTTTAGATAAAATCACTCGTAATTAAAAATATTAAAAGATTGGAGCTTGAAGTTCATGAAGATGAATGGTGCAAGAATGGTTTGTGAAGCATTAATAGCAGAGGGTGTTAAGTGCGTTTTTGGATACCCTGGGGGTGCTATTATGAATGTCTATGATGAGATATATAAACAGGAGAAATTTGAACATATACTAACTAGACATGAACAGGCAGCTGTTCATGCAGCAGATGGTTACGCTAGAGCAACAGGAGAGGTTGGGGTTGCAATGGTGACAAGTGGGCCGGGCTTTACAAATGCTGTAACTGGTCTAGCTACTGCCTATACAGACTCAATTCCACTAGTTGTTATCTCTGGACAGGTTCCTCTATCTCTAATTGGAACAGATGGTTTTCAAGAGATTGATGCAGTAGGTATCTCAAGACCTTGCACCAAACACAACTATCTAGTAAAAGATTTAAAACAGCTTCCAAAGATATTAAAAGAGGCTTTCCACATAGCAAAGACAGGCAGACCCGGACCTGTATTGATTGATATCCCAAAAGATATCACAGCAGAGGTTGGAGAGTTTATATATCCAGAGAGTGTAAATATCCCAAGCTATAAACCTACAACTAAAGGGAATAAGAGACAGATAGAAAAAGCTGTAAATGCGATATTAAAGGCTAAAAAGCCACTTTTATATATTGGTGGTGGGGTTGTATTGGCTAACGCCTCAGATGAGGTTAGAGAGTTGGCTAATATAGGTCAGATACCAGCTGTTGAGACTCTAATGGCTAGGGGTGTAATGGGGGCTAAAAATCCACTCCTAATTGGTATGGTTGGAATGCACGGAAATTACGCTTCAAATATGGCTATGAGTGAGACAGACCTAATTATAGCTCTTGGAGCTAGATTTGATGATAGGGTTACAGGAAAGCTTAGTGAGTTTGCAAAGTATGCAGATATTATACATGTGGATATCGACCCAGCAAATATAAGTAAACTTGTAAATGTGGACTACCCAATTGTTGGAGATGTGAAAATTGTCCTAAATAGATTATTGGAGGGGCTAAGAGATAGGGTAAATCAAAATAGATATAGTGACTGGAGAGATATTTTAAAGAGATATGACTCCCTACACCCTCTAACCTATCAAGATAGCAACAGAACTCTAAAGCCTCAATGGGTAATTAAGAGGGTTGGAGAGTTAGTTGGAGATGGTGCAGTTATAACCTCAGATGTTGGTCAACACCAGATGTGGGTTGCACAGTTCTACCCATTTAGCAGAGCAAGACAGTGGATAAACTCTGGAGGGCTTGGAACTATGGGGTTTGGTTTTCCATCAGCAATTGGGGCAAAGAGGGGAAGACCTAATGATGTAGTTATAAACTTTACAGGAGATGGTTCAATCCTAATGAATATCCAAGAGTTAGTTACTGCATCTGAATATGATATTCCTGTAATAAATATCATTTTAAATAACAACTTTCTTGGTATGGTTAGACAGTGGCAATCATTCTTCTATGATAATAGATTTGCAGAGACAGACCTAAGCTTCCAGCCAAACTTTAAACTCCTAGCAGAGGCTTGTGGGGGAATAGGGTATGATGTGACCACAAAAGAGGAGTTTGATAAAGCATTAAAAGATGCGATAGAAAAAAAGAGAGTTGCAATGATAAATGTCTCTATAGATAGGTTTGAGAATGTTCTACCTATGGTTCCAGCAGGTGGGGCGTTATACAATATGATACTAGCTGATGTTAAGGAGAAGTAGATGTCAAATGTGAGAAGAGTTATATCGATTTTGGTTGAGAATGAGAGTTCAGTTCTATCTCGTGTATCTGGGCTATTTGCTGGAAGAGGCTATAATATTGAGACTTTAACCGTAGCACCAGTCCCAGAGACAAACCTATCTAGAATGACAATTGTAACAAAGGGGAACCAGAGGGTAATTGAGCAGATAACAAAACAGCTCCATAAGCTAATCCCTGTATATAAGGTTGTTGAGCATGATGAGATGATAGAAAAAGAGATGGTTTTAGTAAAGTTTCCAATAGATGAGAACCTAGCAGATATACAGGTGCTGTGTCAAGCCTTTAATGGTGGGGTTGCAAATGTTGGAGAGAATATGATAATTGGTATGGTTACAGATGAGCCTAGTAGAGTAAAACACTTTCTAGAGGCATCAAAGAGATACAACCCAATTGAGATTGTTAGAGGTGGAGTTGTAGCAATTGAGAGATAAAAGAGAGTTTAGCTTAAGAGAACTTTGTAGAGAGATTGGAGTAGAGTTTAGAGGAGATGATTTAAAAATCTCTGGAATAAATACCCTAAAAGAGGCAAAAGATAATGAGATTAGCTTCTTCCACGACAAGAGGTATAAATCTGACATCTCAAAGACAAGAGCTAGAGCCGTTTTAATAGAGGATAGGTTTAAAAATCTCCTCCCAGAAGGGACAATTGCATTAATTACAGATGAGCCATATCTAAAACTTGCACTTCTCTCTAAACTATTTAGATATAGAGTAGAGACAAAGACGGCTCATCCAAAGATGGGTCAAAATTGTGATATAGATAAGAGGGTCAGATTTGGAAAGGGTGTGACTCTTGGAGATAATGTAACTGTTATGGCTGGGGCTTATATTGGAGACTACTCAACTATCGGCTCAAATAGTATAATCTATCCAAATGTTACCATCTACCACCATACGAAGATAGGCAGTGATTGTATACTCCACGCTGGGGCTGTTATTGGGGCTGATGGGTTTGGATTTGCTCCAACTAAAGATGGAGAGTATATAAAGATATATCAGAATGGAGATGTGGTAGTTGGAGATAGAGTGGAGATTGGGGCAAACTCCACAATCGATAGGGCAGTCTTTGGCTCAACTACTATTGAAGATGGTGTGAAGATTGATAACCTAGTTCAGATTGGACACAACTCAATAGTTGGAGAAAATAGTGTTCTATCTGGACAGACGGGAATTGCAGGCTCTACAACAATCGGGAAAAATGTCACTATGGGTGGACAGAGTGGCACAGCAGGACACCTAGAGATAGGAGACTTTGCAGTTATAGCTGGAAAGGGTGGAGTTACGAAGTCTCTAAAGGGTGGAAGAGTATATGCAGGATTTCCAGCAATTGACCATAAATTGTGGTTAAAACTTCAAGCTAAACTATC
>JAADDP010000047.1 GCA_013153825.1 Campylobacterota bacterium | reverse complement strand
GAGGGAGTCCTCATTCAATCTTCCATCTCGGGTTACTGGAGTATTGAGTAAATCCTCCGTCCTATTCATCAACTTTTCACTATCTTTCATCGCCTCGATAGATGAGGAGTGGTAATTGTTGTAATACTCCTTCTCCCCCTCAATGTGAAATATGCGTTGAAGTGTCCCGTTTTTCTCATTTAGTAAATATTGGTAGTTCTTTACCATAGGCAGAGTCTCCTTAATATGTTCATCAATCTTCTCTATCTCCTTTCGTCGCTCTCGCTGTTGTTCAGCGTAAAGATTGGACTCCTCAAATATTCTATTTGCAACCTTGAAATTTACCTTCTCCTTGAGGGATACTCGAATTTTATAGACCAGAAACCCAACAATTAGAGATGAGAGTGCGACTATCGACATACCCAAGATAATATCCCCCTCATCACCCCACATACCCCCTCCAATCCATTTAAATATCTGCTCAATGGTCTCTCTCTCTGGTATTTTGGGTGGATTTATTGGAATATCTATCCCCAAATTCAGGGTTGCCACATATATCCAGACGGCAGAGGTGATAAACATTACAATAAGTGCCAATATAAACCCTGTAAATCTCCCCGACTTTATATTTTTGACTCGGATAGTCTCATTTGGAGTTCCCAATGAGATTTGAAAGGAGTCCTTGGGTTCAGTTTTGGAGTACTCATATGAGAGCTTATCCAAGAGTAGTTGAGCTTTGGCAAAGGTTGTATTCAAGAAGTTGTGTTTCAAATCCTCAAATCTATCTATATTGTCAAGTAGTGACCTCTTGGCACTCTCCAGCTCTCTATCTGCCTCATAAATTAGCTCCTTGGAGTCCAGTACCAACTCCCTTGCTCGTTCACTCCTATTCAGCTTTTTTCTCTCTTCACTAACCATTGTAATATCTTCTATATCGATATTTTTATTCTCCATTGAGTATCTCCTTTTTTCTTTAATTCTAACATATATATTTATAATGGCTCATTGATATAACACAATTTAACGAATAGATTGGTATAATATCTTAAATTAAATTTAGGATTTTTATGGGCATTTTTATAGCATTACTTGTATTATCATTTTTGATATTTTTTCATGAATTGGGTCATTTTTTGGCTGCCAGACTTTTTGGAGTTAGAGTAGATGTATTTAGCATAGGATTTGGAAAGCGAATTTTTACTAAAAAAATTGGAGATACCGAGTGGAGTATATCTGCCATACCTTTGGGGGGTTATGTAAAGATGAAAGGTCAAGATGATACCAATCCCACTTTGGTAAGTAGTGATAGTGATAGCTATACTCAAAAGAAGCCTTGGCAGAGAATAGCAATTCTGTTGGCTGGACCATTTGCAAACTTCTTTATCGCCTTTCTACTCTACTTTGGAGCTTCTCAAATTGGGGTTTACCTCTCCCCACTCTTCGATTATGGTCACTATATGTCGGCTACCGTGGGGGAGTTTTCGGAGGAGTCCCCTGCAAAGAGGGCAGGTATTCAGACAGATGATAAGATTGTTGAGATAAATGGAGTGAAGATAACCAACTGGAATGAGATAGGGGAGACCATTCAAAAATTTGATGGAACTTTAAATTTTAGTGTAATTCGAGATGGTAAACTACTCCAGTTTGGAATTGACCCAATTCTGAAGGAGCAGAAGAATAAATTTGGAGAGAGTATACAGCGAAAACTTATTGGAATTGCACCTAAAATTACGGAGAGTAGGCTCACATTTTCACCTATGGAGGGGCTGAAGTTTGCCTACCATGAGACAATGGTGGCATCTACCCTCATATTTAAGAGCATTGAGAAGTTGATAAGTGGGGCAGTCCCTGCAAATCAGCTGGGTGGAGTTATAACCATTGTAGATATAACTGCAAAGGCGAGTCAATCTGGTATAATAGCCCTACTATTTTTTACAGCACTTATATCTGTGAATTTGGGAGTTTTAAATCTTCTGCCAATTCCTGCACTTGATGGTGGACACATTATGTTTAATCTCTATGAAATAGTGGTCGGAAAGCCACCGAGTGAGAGTATGGCGTACAGATTGACATTGATAGGTTGGGGGATTTTACTCTCCCTAATGTTACTTGGAGTATATAACGACATAAATAGACTATTAGGATAGAAGCATGAGAAAAGCGAGATTACGGGACAATTTGGACAGAGTTATTTGGAAGATAGAACAGGCTAGAGTTGAGGTGAGCGAACACCATATAGTGAAACTTGTGGCTGTTGGAAAATATAGTGATGAGGAGAGTATTAAACTCCTCTACGAGCTGGGGCAACGAGCTTTTGGGGAGAACCAAGTTCAACAACTGGAGCAACGAATTCAAAATTTGGGGGAGCTTCCACTTGAGTGGCATATGATAGGCACACTTCAGAGTAATAAGATAAACAAACTTTTAAATCTGCGTCCTGCCCTCCTGCAATCCTTGGACTCATTGAAGTTGGCTCAAGCCATAAATAGACGGTTGGAGGCGAGGGGGGAGAGCCTCAACGCTCTCCTGCAGATAAATTCAGCTCGAGAGGAGACCAAGTCTGGGGTAACTGTTGAGGAGGCTGAAGATGTGTATGCTCAAATTTTGGAGGAGTGTCCAAATATTCGGCTTAGGGGGGTGATGAGTATAGGGGCTTTGAGTGAGGATAAAAAAACTGTTCAGCAGAGTTTTGAGACAACCTATAAAATATATGAGAAATTTAAAAAAGATGGAGCTACTATCTGCTCCATGGGAATGAGTGGAGATTATGAGTTGGCGATTAAGTGTGGTTCAAATCTGGTTCGCATAGGGTCAGAGATATTTAAATAGGATTATTTATGAGACAACTAGTACACTACTATGAAAATTTTAAAGATTTTAAAAAATGGTGCAGAGATAACAAGATTGAAAATTCCGATAAGTTGATAGTTGAGATTAATTATCCTAGCAATGATGAGAGGTATATTAAACGGTTATTGAAAAATTTAAACTCCAAATTTCCAGATGCTACCATTGTGGGGATGCAGAGTTTCGCCAGTTTTGTAAATCATCAAATTTCAGATTTAAATGAGCGACCAATTATCTCCATTATAGAGTTGGAGACAAGTAGCATCTCCTCCGTTGTCTTGGATTTCAGTAAAAATTATGTTCAGGCAGATTATGAGTATAAGGCAGATAAGAACCGTATTCAGAAGTTTTTACAATCCGATACGGAGGCA
>JAADDP010000169.1 GCA_013153825.1 Campylobacterota bacterium | reverse complement strand
GTAGAGTTGAGATTAGCGGTCATGGTGTGGCCAAATCTCAAGGTATAAAAAAGGGTGCTATTACCAATATAAAACTTGCCTCACAATCTATAAAAAAAGCTATAGAGGATGCTAAGAGGGTTTCTGGATTAAATATTACAACAGCCACAATATCAATATCTGGAGCATATACGAAAAGTATAAACTCCACTGGGGTTGTAAATATTCCTAATAACAGTATCTCGATTAATGAGATTAATCGTGTAATGCAGACAGCTCTATATAATGCAAATATTCCAAATGAGTTTGAGGTGCTACATGTCTTACCCTTTAAGTTTAAGATAGATGACCAAGATTTTATAGAAGACCCATATGGAATGAATGCTAGTCGTATGGAGGTTGATACACATATAATTATGACGGCCAGGTCTAGCCTCGAAAATCTAAAGAAAGCTGTGAATGGAGCTGGTATTGAGATTGGTAATGTCGTATTAAGTGGATACGCTTCAGCTATTGCAGTTATAAACCATGATGATAAGGAGAGGGGTGTAGCTGTAATAGATTTGGGTGGACACACAAGTAATATTGTAATTCATGTTGGAAATGCAATTCAATATAATGACTTTCTAGCTGTCGGTTCACACCATATAACGAATGATTTATCTATAGCTCTACATACGCCATTAGATGTGGCAGAAGAGTTAAAAATCATGAGAGGTTCTCTATTAAATCAGGCTGGATACTCTGATACTATAGAGCTTCCAATCATAGGTGATGATCACAATTTAAATATTGTCTCTATGGATATAGTCTATAATATTGTCTATAGTCGAATGGAGGAGACGCTAAATATTTTAGCAAATTCAATAGCAAATAGTGGATTGAAAAATCAGATAGGTGCCGGTGTAATTTTAACGGGAGGAATGACACTTATTGATGGGGCTAGAGAGTTGGCTCAATCTCTAATGCCAAATATACCGATTAGATTGGGACATCCGAGATATATAGACAAAATGTCAGATGAGCTCTTATCTCCAGAATATTCAACTACCATAGGGCTTTTATTATATGAAGCTGGATATAATACTGAATATGAACTAGAGAGAACTAAACATATGCTACACTCAAAAGATTATGTTCCAAGGGGGGACTCTTTAAGAGATATAGCGATAAATAGTGGGATTGAGAGTATGAAACCTAAAGTTTCAGTTCCTCAACAGAATTCGTTTGGACAGCCAAAAGAGGGCAGTGACCTATTTTCAGATTTAGGTAGAGAGTCGGAGAAAAGTGGTAGCAATCCTTTACAGAGCTTTGTAGAGTGGGCAAAGAAGATATTTTAATTTGAGTAGAAAATATAAGGAGATATAGAATGGAAGAGTTTAATATAACAGAGGCACATGCAGGGGTAAGTGGAGCAAAGATTAAGGCAATTGGTGTCGGTGGTGGTGGTGGAAACATGATAAACCATATGATAAATGAGGGGGTTACAGGGATAGACCTTCTTGTGGCTAATACAGATGCACAGGCTTTAGATGCATCATTAGCTCCATATAAAATTCAGCTGGGGATGAATGTTACCAAAGGTCTCGGTGCCGGTATGAAGCCAGATGTCGGAAGAGCTGCGGCGGAGGAGAGTTATGATAATATTAAGACTATGCTTGAGGGGGCAGATTTGGTATTTATCTCTGCCGGTCTTGGGGGTGGTACTGGGACAGGAGCAGCACCTGTAATTGCTCAAGCTGCAAAGGAGATGGGGGCATTAACCGTATCTATTGTTACAACACCTTTTGCATTTGAGGGCAGAAAGAGAAAAAGGTTAGCAAAAGAGGGGTTGGAGGAGCTGAAGAAAGAGAGTGACTCAATCATCGTAGTTCCAAATGAGAGACTCCTATCCATTGTTGAGAAGAGCTTGGGTATGAGAGATAGCTTTAAGCTTGTTGATAATGTTTTAGCACAAGCTGTAAGTGGTATATCCAATGTAATTCTATCTCATGGGGCAAATGATATAAACCTAGACTTTGCAGATGTTAAGACAGTAATGAGCCATAGAGGATTGGCTCTAATGGGTGTCGGAGAGTCTCAAGGTAGTTCGGCTGCTTATGATGCAGCTAAAACTGCTATCGAGTCTCCTCTACTTGATAGCCTATCAATTGATGGGGCGATGGGTATATTGGTTCACTTTCATATCCATCCAGACTATCCTCTTGCAGAGATTTCTGAAGCTATGGATATTGTTGAGGAGAATGCGGACGAAGATGCAAATATCATATTTGGTACAACAACTAGTGAGGATATACCTATTGATGAGGTTAAACTTACAATTATCGCTACAGGTTTTGAAGACCCTTCAGATATTGAGGTTAGTTCAAGAGGAGCTGAAGATAGTAAGCCTCAACCATCTCCACATCCTCACCACCATGAACACCACATGCAACAGCCACCTCAACATCCACACCATCCGAAACCTACGGGGGGGATAAAGAGAAATTTCCAGAGTAATTTTCTAAATAGAACAAGAATTACCGGAGGTAATTATGGGAATGGTGGAGATGACTTTCTAGATACTCCAACATATTTAAGAAAACAGATGGATTAGATATTATGAGGTTTATTCTCTTAATACTCTTCTCTATCTACTCTTTTGGAGATGGTCACATCTTTGTATATCATAGATTTAATGATAATAGATATCCAACTACAAATATATCCTTAAAAACATTGAGAGCGGAATTTAACTATCTTAAGAGCCACGGTTATAAGGTTGTGACAGTTGATGATTTTGTAAAAAAGATAGAGGCTCATGAGCAGGTGCCGGATAATTGGGTCGCCTTTACCATAGATGATGGTTTTAAGAGCTTTTATACAAATGGATTAAAGGTATTCAAAGAGTATGGTTACCCATTTACTCTATTTATAGCAGTTAAATATACGGAGAGGGGATATAGAGATTATGTCTCTTGGAAACAGTTAAAAGAGATATCTAAATATGGCAAGGTTGAATTTCATAGCTATGGTCATGGACACTATGGAAGAATGAGCAGTAGAGCAATTAGAGAGGATATAGAGAGGGGATTATCTCTTATGGAGGAGCATCTCAACTATAAGCCAAATCTGTTTGTATATCCATATGGAGAGTATGATGAGAGGGTATCTAAGATAGTTGATAGTTATGGCTTTAAGGCTATATTTAATCAGAATATGGGTGCTATAAATAGAGTAAATGGGTAACCATAC
>JAADDP010000196.1 GCA_013153825.1 Campylobacterota bacterium | reverse complement strand
CAAAAAAAGCCATAATTTTTAAAACTCAAACTTATCCACCAGAACCAAAAAACCCCAATAAAAAAGCCACTCCAAAACCAAACTTTGCTTTCCGACTTTATAAGATAATATAGAGCTAATAACCCAAATATAGTATTTATAAATGGATTTACTATATTAAATAGGTAATCTAGATATATAGCCATGGAGCTTGAAATAGCTATTAACAAGCCTCTTGTTATTTGCTTAATGGTAAAATACTTTCTCAATTTTAGATATAAACTCAAAGGATTTCCTTAAGATGGCACAATTAGCACAACTACTACCACTTGTTATTATTTTCGGTATTTTCTACTTTTTAATTATTAGACCTCAGCAAAAACAGCAGAAAGAGCATGAGGAGATGTTAAAGTCCCTAAAAAAGGGTGATAAAATCTTAACTCATGGTGGACTCCATGCCGATGTTGTAAAGGTTGAAGAGGATTTTATCAAAATAAGATTAAATGAGACAACCATTGTTAAACTAGATAAATCTTTTGTAACAAAAAAGCTGTAGCAATTAGATATGGGAAAACTAAATTATAGAGTTGTTATTTTCATATTTGCATTTATATTTGGGGTGGTCTTCTCAATTCCATCTCTATTACAATCTGATGCAGGAAAGAAGATTACTCTAGGGTTGGACTTGCAAGGTGGACTCCATATGCTACTCTCTGTAAAGAGTGATATAGCAGTTGAGTCTAAGTTAAAATCTATTGGAACAACCCTTAAATATAAACTAGAAGATGAGGATATCATATTTGACTCTCTAAAGATAGCAGATGGGGTTGTCTCTTTTGAACTTTTAGATAAAGATGATTTGCCTAAATTAGAAGAGATATTAAAAGAGGATTTTAAAGATATCTCAATCAAGAGAGATGGGTTAAATTTCTCTATATCACTTAACCAAAAGCTAATTGAGCAGACAAAAGAGAATGCTATAAAACAGGCAGTTGATACAATTAGAAACCGTTTAAATATGTATGGTCTAGCTGAACCTACTGTAGCAAAGCAGGGCAAAGATAAGATTTTAGTTGAGATACCTGGTGTAAAGACCTCTGAAGATGAGCAGAGAATTAGGGAGCTAATCGCAAAAGCTGCACACCTTCAGATGATGGCAGTAGATGAGGATAGAGCAAGTAGAGTAGATAGCATGAGCGAGGCTGAAGCAAAATCGTATGGGGATATAATACTCCCAGATGTTGCCGACCCCAAAGAGAGATATCTACTCCACTCAATTCCGATACTAGATGGGTCAATGTTAGTTGATGCTAGAGTTGGATATGATAGTCAGACAAATAGACCTGTAATTAACTTTAAGTTGAATGGGAGAGGTGCATCTATATTTGGTGACTTCTCAGGGAAGAGTGTTGGAAAGAGAATGGCGATAGTTTTAGATGGGGCTGTATATTCAGCACCTGTAATTAGAGAGAGAATTGGTGGTGGAAGTGGTCAGATTTCTGGAAACTTTACACCTCAAGAGGCTCATGATATAGCTATTGCTCTTCGCTCTGGAGCACTTCTTGCCCCTGTTCAGGTAGAGGAGAAGAGAAGTGTTGGGCCTTCGCTTGGAGAGGATAGTATTAGAGCTAGTTCTATTGCCTTAGTTTTAGGATTTGTTGCAGTTGTTATATTTATGGTGTTATATTATGGAATGGCTGGAGTTATTGCTAATGTGGCACTTATTGCAAACCTATTTTTAATTTTAGCTATTATGTCTCTATTTGAGGCAACCTTGACTCTACCTGGTATGGCTGGGATAGTCTTAACTGTTGGTATGGCAGTTGATGCCAATGTTATTATCAATGAGAGGATTAGAGAGCTTCTATATCAAGGAGCTTCCATTCCAAAAGCGATTGAGCAGGGATATAGTAATGCCTTTACAGCGATATGGGATGCAAATATTACAACCCTAATTGCAGCTGTGGTTCTATTTGCCTATGGGACTGGACCAATTAAAGGCTTCTCTCTAACTATTAGTATAGGTATTTTGGCTTCAATGTTAACAGCAATTTTGGGAACTCATGGAATATATCAATATATTCTCCCTAAGATTGATAAGAGTAGGTTAAGCTACTGGTTTGGTGTAGATATAAAGGGGAAAAAGTAATGGAAGTTTTTAAATTTAATAGACCAACAGTAGATTTTATGAGTAGAGCAAAACACTTTGCTATACTCTCCTCAACTCTAATTCTAATATCACTTGGACTACTGCTCTTTAAGGGGCTAAATTACGGTATAGATTTTGTTGGTGGAACTGTAATTCAGATAAAGTATAATGGTGATGCCCCAATCTCCAAAGTTAGAGAGATATTAAACTCAACTAAAGAGTATAGTGGGGCTACTGTTACATATTTTGGCTCAAATAGTGAAATTGCAATTAGAACTAAAACCACATCTTATGATGTAAAGGTTGATGTGAGTGACCAGATTAGAGATATCTTAAAATCTACAGGAGATTTTGAGGTTAGAGGTGTAGATATGGTTGGAGCATCTGTTGGGAGTGAGCTTAGAAGTAAGGGGCTTATGGCAATGGTTCTCTCAATTATTGGAATTCTACTATATATATCGTTTAGATTTGAGTGGAGATTTGCTCTAGCTTCAGTTATGGCACTAATTCATGATGTAACAATTACGCTTGGCACACTATCTCTATTTCAGATTGATATAAACCTTCCAATCTTGGCAGCTATACTTACAATTTTGGGATACTCCCTAAACGATACAGTAATTGTATTTGATAGAATTAGAGAGGGTATTCGCACAATCAAATCTACAGATTTATCAGAGGTTATAAATGAGTCTGTAACTAGAACTCTATCTAGAACAACTCTTACCTCACTAACTACATTCTTCGTTGTTTTAACTCTATATCTATTTGGTGGAGAGCTTCTAAGAGGATTTAGCTTTACTCTACTTGTAGGAATTATAGTTGGAACATACTCATCTATCTTTGTGGCATCTCCAATATTAATGTGGCTTAAATTTTCGATAGTTGAATTTAGGGCAAAAGAGGCAGAGAAGGCAAAAAGAGAGAGAGAAAGAGAGAAGATGAGAGCTATGTATGAGCAGGGGACTCTATAGTCTCTCTGCCCCTCCATATCGCCTCTTCTCAAGTATCTCTCCTAACTGAAATACTGTCATTCCATAGAATGTGCTATGGTTATATCTAGTAATTACTCTAAAGTTTGGAGAGCC
>JAADDP010000115.1 GCA_013153825.1 Campylobacterota bacterium | reverse complement strand
CAACCCTTCAGATGGATTATTACTATAGAAAGTTATCCCTCCAACTCTCCACCTCATATTTTAATCGAGAGGTGGAGGAAAATCGAGATAGTGGATTGAATGATACATATCTAAATGGGTATTGGAAATTTAAACCAGTTCAAAACCTCACATTGAGAGTTGGGGGGGGTCTCTCCATTCCTACCTACGATAGCGAAAATAATGAGTTGGATTACACCGTTGCAACCTATCTAACCTACAGATATGGAAAATTTTCACTTTTGGGAGGGGTTGGGGAGACCTTTATTGGAGATAGTGACAGGAATGGGACAAGCTATAGTGATGCCCTCTTCTATAGCTTGGGGGTTGGATACTTTGTGAGTGACTCACTCTACAGCAGTCTGAGTTATAGTAGCTCATCCAGTATCTTCAACTCCAATGATAGCTTGGAGACAATTTCCCTCTACAACTACTATAAATTTAATGAGCATTGGTTTTTGAATCTCAATTATAGTCGAGGCTTGAGTGATATGGTTATGAGACACAATATAGGGGTTAGTATTGGGTACTACTGGTAGAGATACAGAGATAAAAATTTTACTTCTGGAAGATGATATCGATTTGGGAGAGACCATTCAGGAGATGTTGGAGGAGGAGGGGTATAGTGTAGTATGGGTTAAAGATGGGGTTGAAGCTTCAGAGGTCACCTACAATCAGAAGTTTGCTTTATATATATTTGATATAAATGTTCCCGAGTTCAATGGATTGGAACTTCTGGAGGCTCTGCGAAATGCTGAAGATAGCACCCACACCATTTTTATTAGTGCCTTAATTGATTTGGAGACAATCTCCAAAGCTTTCAATATTGGGGCAGAGGATTACATTAAAAAGCCCTTTTTCCCAGAGGAGTTACTTATTCGGATAAAGGCTAAATTCAACCTCTATAATAGGGATATACTCTATCGAGATATTCGATACATCTCCAAAACTGGTGAGATATACAAGGGGGGTAAATTTATAAAGTTGAGTCGAATGCAGATGGAGCTATTTGAGGTTTTTATAAAAAATATTGGTAAAATCATCTCCAAAGATAGAATTTTGGAGGAGACCTCCATACGGAGTTTTTCAGCCCTCCGTGTTGCCATAACCAAACTTAAGCAGAGATTGGAACTCGATATAAAAAATATTCATGGAGTGGGATATAGGCTTGAAGCGAGTTGAGATTGAGTCCTTCTCCAAAAGTTTTTTACTCTTCTGTTTCTCGATGAGCAGTTTAGTTTTGGCACTCTTCTATCTAAACTATCAGAGGGAGTTGCAAAATTTGGATAGGGAGTTAATCTCCCATATGAATTTATGTAGCTACACCCTCAACTGTAGTGAGTACAAGATAAATTTCATTCCCAAGAATGGGAAGTTGACATTCTACCTCTACAAGGGGAGTGATGAGATTTACGCCCTCTACCCAATTAAAAAGGCAAACTTCTTTTTAAAAATATATATGAGCCGTAAGGAGTATCAGGGAAAGGTTGCCTATCTACATAGGGAGCTAATTAAATATCTCCTCATTACCCTCTTTATTGTCATTATGTTATCCATAGCTTTCTCCCTCTATGCACTCTACCCCCTGCGTCAAGCTCTCCTCCTGACACGGGAGTTTATAAAGGATATTTTGCATGATGTAAATACCCCCATGGCAACCATGAGGCTCAATCTCTCCCTTTTAAAGAGGGAGTTTGGAGAGAATAGAAAACTCAAAAGGGTGGAGCGAGGTATCGATAATCTACTTCTACTTCAGGAGAACCTCAAACACTATTTACTTCAACATGAGTTGGAGCTAGAGCAGATTAATCTAAGGGAGCTGGTCACTTCGAGGGTGGAGATGATAGAGCGAAACTATCCCAAGCTCACATACTCCATAAATATCTCATCTGCACATGTTAAGACGAATAGAAAGGGGTTAATTAGAATTCTGGACAATATTATAGGTAACGCCTCCAAATACAATAAAGAGGGTGGAAAAGTTGAAATAGAGTATAAAAATGGAGTGCTAAAAATATCCGATACAGGTATTGGCATCAGGGAGGTCGAGAAAGTTTTTGATAGATTTTATAAGGAGCATCAACGGGGGGTGGGAATTGGACTTCATATAGTTAAAAAACTTTGTGACGAGCTAAATATAGAGGTCTCGATTGAGAGTAAACTCAATATTGGTACAACCGTCTATCTGAAATTTCCTCGCTAACACTCTGCTAATACTTTTCTATTATAATCTTATCATTAAATCAGATAAAGGATTATATATGAGAAAATTGACAATAACTTCTATAGTAGCAACAACACTTCTATTAGTTGGGTGTGGTAGTGGAGGTAGTAGCAGTAGTACAGATAGTTCTGGAACTACCACAAGTTTAGTAGATACCCCAACAGCTCCACCAGCAATTAGCACTCCGACAGTGGAAAATCTTATGGTAGGTAAGGGGTACTATGTGGACTCTGCCGTCGAGGGGGTAGATTATGAGTGTGGAAATCAAAATGGAACTACAGATGCCAATGGTACATTTAACTTTGAGAGGGGCGAGGGTTGTGAGTTTAAACTTGGGCAGGTTAAAATTCGAGAGGTAGATGGGTATCTCTTGGAAGATAATATAACTATACTTGAGGATAATGAAACTGTAGCTCAACTTCTCCAAACACTTGATGCCGACGGAAATGCGTCCAATGGTATCCAAATCCCAGAGCATAGTGGTGGAGTTGTGGCCGATACTATCGCCTCCATAGATGATTTAAATCAGGAGATATTGGAAGCTATCCACACCTCTATCAAAACGGAGTATCCAAATGAGTATAATGGTACAGTTGTAGATATAAATCAGACACGCGAACATTTGGCAGAGACTCGACAGGAGTTAGCAAGTGAAAATCGACGAACTCAACACGATATAGAAAATGATAATGGACACAATACACTCTTTGACGACAATAATTTAACTCATGGTATCCTAGATAGTGATGACAATATGAGTCAGAATGTCCAAGATATAATGGATAGTGATGATAATCCAATTCATGGAGAGAATTCACCTAATACAAATAGTCAAGATAATCCAGTTAATGGTGTAGATACTCCTAATCTGGATAGTGATGACAACCCAATTCATGGAGATAATGCACCCAATACAAATAGTGAAGATAATCCAGTTAATGGTGTAGATACTCCTAATCTGGATAGTGATGATAATCCAATTGATGA
>JAADDP010000164.1 GCA_013153825.1 Campylobacterota bacterium | reverse complement strand
TCTAATGTTAGTTCCATATCTAGTTCCACTACCAGCATATCTACTATTAACATTCTCTGCACTTCTTCAGACATTCGTATTTATGATATTGACATATGTGTATCTAGCAGGTGCAGTTTTAATGGATAATGACCATTAAAATAGGGCTTCTTGCCCAATCCTACTTATGATTGCATATGCAATTTACAATGGATTTGATGGAAACTCAAATCTTCTAACCCATCGGCTGAGATATATATCTCAAAAGGCCGATATGCTTCTATATAGAGATAAATATATCAGAGATTATCAGAAATATGCAAAGATATTTGTCAGAGAGGCAAAGAGATTTAACTTCAAAAAGATTTTAATACATCAAGATATAGATTTAGCATCCTTTCTAAATGTTGATGGAGTTCACTTAACATCAAAACAGCTTCAATCAATTCCAACTGCAAAGTTATTTAATCTATTCACAATCGCTAGTACCCATACACTTACTGAGGTTAAAGATGCTGAGAGGCTAGGGGCAGATATGATTACATTTAGCCCAATATTTGATACGCCAAATAAGGGTGAACCTAAGGGTGTGGAGGTCTTAAGGGAGATAGTATCTAGAGTGAATATACCTGTCATTGCACTTGGAGGTATCTTAACAGAAGATGATATAGAGAAGTGTAGATTGGCAGGGGCAGAGGGATTTGCCTCAATAAGATATTTTAATGAGGCCACTCTCAAATAGTTGAATATTTGAGAGTATATATCTACTTAATCTAAAATAACAAATACAACTCTTCTATTTCTCTTTCGACCCTCACTTGTATTGTTATCTGCGATAGGTTTTGATGAACCGAAACCTTTTGTAACCAGTATATCTGCCGGTACACCTTTAGAGACTAGATACTCTTTTACAGATTCTGCTCTCTTTGTACTCAATTTTAAATTGAAGTTCTCATCACCTCTATTATCTGTATGTCCCTGAATTTCATATCTAAGATCACTATGAGCTTTAATGGTATCTGCTATATCATCAAGCCTCTTTTTACTCTCATCAGTTAAAACTGCACTACCATTTTTAAACTGAACATTTGCTAGACTGAATGCTTTAGATAGCTCTGCCTTCTTTTTCTCAACAACCTTAATATCCTCTTTCTCCTTCTCCATTTGAGATATAACACTATCTTTTTCAGCTATTATCTCTTGAAGTTTTAACCTCTCCTCCTTCATGGAGTTAAGCTCCTCTCTTATTTTAGCTTCACTATCCTCTCTCTGCTTAAGTGCATCTCTAGTACTATTGAGAGACTCTTCAAGCTCCTTAACTCTACTCTCAATCTCCAAAATCTTACTCTCAAGTTGACTCTTCTGGTTAATCTCATCTTCAAGTCTTCTGTTTAGGTCTCTATTGGTCTCTATAGCTCTGCCCAACTTATCTTTAGCCACATTTAGACTCTCCTCTAGACTCTTCTCCTCATCTTTAACCTTTTCAAAGTCATCTTTTAAAGCACTATACTTGGTAGATACGGCAGATAGTAGACCAAGCTTCTTATCTCTACTCTCAAGTTGAGCCTTAAGGGAGTTACTATTCTCTATAAGTTCTGCTATCCTCTTCTCACCATCTGCTATCTTAGCCTGTAGAGACTCCCTATTGCCTATTTCACTAGCCAACTTATCTTCCAGCTCTTTTACTCTACCTTCAATAGTAATCTTCTCCCTACTATATGCCTCTTTTTCACTACGTAACAGTTCCAACTCACTAAGAAGCTTCTCATTCTCAGATTTTAACTCCATAATCGAGCTATTAAGTTCAGCAATAGCACTATTTTTATCAGCCTCTATCTGCCCTATTGAACCTCTCAACTCCTCTATCTTACTATTTAGAGTTAACTTCTCCTCCCTCTCCCTTGATAGATTCTCTTCAAGAGACTTAATATACTCTTTTAAGCCACTATTTTCCTCTATAAGCCTATTTTTCTCACCACTCAATGATGTTAGATTGCTCTCTAAATCACTATTTTTACTCATAAGATTCTGAATAGTCTGGTTAAAATCGCCTATTTTACTCATCATAGATGTTTTAACTTTGGAGATAATACTCTCGGTACTTCTATTGATATCCTTTAATCTGCTCTCTAGACTACTTCTAATCTCATACTCTTTGGATATATTCATCTCGCAAGATTTAATATCATCTTCGAGCTTCAAGTTCTTCTCGATGAGAGCCTTCTCAATCTCTTTCTCTTGGAATAGTCTCTCATTTAGAGATTTCTCCTTCTCCATAAACCTATTTACAGTGGCATTATACTCTTTTGATGCCTCAATAGCCTTCTCTTTGGCAATTGTTAACATCTTAGCCACCCTCTCTTTTAGGTTTTTTATACTCTCTTCAAGCTCCTCCTTCTCCCTATTTGCACTCTCCTCCATCTTCTCCATAAGCTCTTTTAGCTTTTGGTTATCCTCTATAAGTCTCTTCTCAACCTCTTTTTGTGCAGATAACTCATCTGTAAGTCTACTGTTTTCACCCTTTAGAGCATCTATAGCCGTAGCCATCTCACTGACTCTATCTCTATTCTTCTTGATTATCTCTTCTATAGTTCTATTTAGGTCAGCAACTCTCTTTGTAAACCTACTCTTCTGCTCACTTATATTACTATCAAGCGTCTCTACAAGAGTTTTAAGTTCCCTATTTCTCTCTAAAGCACTATTTAATGTTCCATTTAAGTCTGAGATTTTAGTTATAAATTTTTCTCTCTGTATAGTTAGATTATCTTCTAAAGACTTTACCAAATCCTTTAATCTACTATTTTTATCAATGAGTTCTGAAACTTGAGTATCAAAACTCTCTCTCTGAGTGGTCAGTTTATCCTCTAGAGATTTAATACGGCTATTTAATTCACGCTCTCTCTCTATTTTAGATGTTAAATTCTGCTCTAAGATATTTTGTCTATCTATAAACTTATGGATACTTCTATTATACTCGTTAAATGCCTCTTTAGTCTTCTCCTTAGAGGTTAAAAGAATTTGAGATATTGTAGATTTTAACTCATCTATCTTATCTTTATATTTCTGCTCTTTTGAAGACAAATCCTCTTTTAACTGCTCAAGTTTACTGCTTAGATTATCTCTATCTCTTAATAGGCTATTTTTAAGCTCTATCTCCTTTGTTAGATTACTCTCCAGCATTTTAACTCTACTACTTAAAGCCTTTTCACTATCTATGAGCCTCTCATTAAGTTTAATCTCTACCGATAGATTCTCCTCG
>JAADDP010000035.1 GCA_013153825.1 Campylobacterota bacterium | reverse complement strand
ATAGGAGAGATTATCGCAGGGAACGAGAGGAGTATTATGATTATCGTCGAGATGGGTATCGACAAGATAACTACTATAGGGATACTCGATATAGAGATAGGGATTATTATCGAGATGGCTACTATGATGATAGGGATAGATACTATAGGGGACGACGACGCATGGATAAAGCCCATGTAAGATATCACCGTTTTTCAGACAAAAAGGGAAATAAACACTCCCACAATAAGCGAGATAAGCATCACCATAATAAAAGAAATAAAAAGGAGAAAAAATCAAATCATGAGAGATTGAAAGGGGGAAGTGGTCTTTAAGACTTTTTTAAGTGTAAAAAGTATATCTTATATCTAAAAATTAAGGGGATATATTTTATATGTTGGTACGCGAAATAAAGGAATATCGGTCAATAAAAGAGAAGGCTCGAACCTATCTCTGCTACATCATAAGTAGTAATATAGGGTACGGTTCAAATATTGATAGCATGGAGAGTCTACTTGATAGTATGGATATTTTAAAGCGAAGTATACCTAAGAGTGAAGCTGTCTATGCTTTAGATGCAAATGGGGTTCAGATTACAGAGACAGTTTCAAATAAGGCAGATTTAGATGGACTACACAAGGGGAGGGATAGAAGCAATCGAACATATTATGAGAATGCTAGGAGACAACGGAGATGTGTACTCTCCGACCCATACCCATCTATAATAAGTAAACATCTAGTGGTAACTGCCAGTTTTCCAGTCTATGATGATGATAACAACCTACAGTTTATTATATGTGTGGATATTGGCTTAAAGGATATTTTGAGAATTGTCTACCCAAGTTCGGTTGACTCCATATTTGGACGGGGGAGTAAAATAGTCTACTCCATATTTTCACTAGCCCTATTTTTTGTGGCAATGCTCCTCTTTCTCAAGGGAATTACAAGCTTTGTAAGTTATGGGTTGGATTTCCATAAGGTTGAGATAAATGATATGTTCAAATCCACCATTCTCCTGACACTCTCACTTGCCATAGTTGACTTGGTCAAGGCGATATTTGAAGAGGAGGTTTTGGGAAAGGAGAAGAAGCACTCCGACGGCGATACGCACCAAACCATGGTGAGGTTCTTGGGGTCAATTATTATTGCACTCTCAATTGAGGCGTTGATGTTGGTATTTAAATTTGCACTCAATGACCCAAGTCAACTTCTCTATGCCGTATATCTAATTTTGGGTGTAACTGCTCTAATGACAGGTCTCTCCTACTACCTCAAGGTTAGCCACGACAGTTGCAAAACTGACCAATAAGCTAACCCTCCAAAATAATCTCAAATATGTTATATCCATTTTTATATCTATATTTGAGTTTGTAGTCCAACCTCTTGATAATATTGTTCACTATATATAAGCCCAATCCGAACCCCTTTTGTCGCTTCTCCTCCTGCGTAAAGGGTTCGAGATAGTACTCCAGTGGGTGTTCCAAACTTCGCCCCTTGGAGAGAACTTTAATCGATTTTCCATCTGTAAAAATTGTAGTACTGAAATCTTCAGAGTATTTAATGGCATTATCTATGAGGTTTTTGAGGGCGAGGGAGAGCAGTTTTATATCGGTGACAATATTCTCATGTTGGGTCTGAATATTTATCTTCTCCCTATTGTGGAGGAGCAGTTTCAAACTATTCTCCAACACCTCATCTATATTTACCTCCCTAAGTTTTGGTTTGAAACTTTGAGTTGTGAGCCTCTCAATGTATGCCAACTCCCCTATAAGCTCATTCATTCTCTCAAATGCTCGAATTAGGGTCTTTTTGCTACTACTATCCTCAATCATCTCCACAGCTATTCTCCCCTTGGTAATGGGGGTCTTCAGCTCATGCATCATATTTCGCATAAAGAGGTTTTTGGACTCCAAGAGGGTTTTTATATGGTAGATGGCATTATCGAAACTTTGGGCAATCTGCCCTATCTCATCATTGCTTTTGTAGGTGATTTTTATATTCATATCCCCTTTAGCAAACTTTAAAATCTGTCGATTTAATCTCTTTAATGGGGCAAGTTTTCGAGTTATTGCAATGTAGAGAAATACAAATAGAAACCCCACCAAAACGGCAATTAAAATCGTCACCTTCATTCTCAAATTGTTGGATTTAATATCCTTGAGCATGAGGCTATAGCCGTATCTCTGAAGATAGATATAGTGGTTATCCCCAATGGCAAATATCTGCATTCTCCCATATATCGACTCCCCCTCAAATATCACCTTTCCCCGACTCAAAATAAGCAGACGGTTGGCATTTATAGCCACAGGTTTAACCTTGGAGTTCTTGTAGAACCTCTCAATCTCATCTTTGGAGGGGTTGAGTTGTGCCGTGGAGAGGAGGGCATTGGAGATGAGCTTATATCTGGAAATCTCATCTCGTCGCTGACGCTCCTTATCCCAAGAGATAAAGAAGAAGAGGGCAGTTATCAGGAGGGATAGCACAAGGGCAAAGAGAATGTTTATAAAGGTGATAACGGAGATATTTCGCATAAATCTAAACTTTTTCGGTCAATAGATACCCCACACCCCTCACAGGCTTAATATATGAGTTCTCCTTATCTATATTGGATAGTTTATGTCTTATCCGTGAAATCATAACATCTATATTTTTAATGGAGCTGTTATCATCAATATGTTCACTCTCATAGAGGAGTTGCTCCCTCGAGACAGCCGAATTTTTATGTTTAATCAGCATGGAGAGAATATCAAACTCGGCAGCTGTAAGCTCTAAAAGTTTATTCTGAAACACAATGTTTCGTGCCTCATAGTTCAACTCAAAGAGGGACTTTTTTCTAGGCTCTTCACTACTCTTCTGCACCCGTCTCAAAATGGTTTTAATTCGAGTCACAAGCTCCCTCGGGTCGTACGGTTTCGGCATATAGTCGTCAGCCCCCCTCTCCAGTGCAATCACCTTATCGGTTATATCATCTCTGGCAGAGGAGACAATAATTGGAATTGAGGAGTTTTTCCGAATTTTTGGGATAACCTCCAACCCATCAATCCCTGGGAGGGTCAAATCCAGAATGATGAGGTCAAATTTATGTTGAGTCAGGAGGGATAATCCAATATAAGGCTCTTCAGCATCAATTACATCAATATCAAACTTATTGAGATACTCCGTAAGAATTTGGGACAGTTCATAATCATCTTCTATCATTAAAATTTTTATAATAATAAATCCTTAATCTTGTTATTTTTATGTTATTTTAACATTAGATAGATTA
>JAADDP010000066.1 GCA_013153825.1 Campylobacterota bacterium | reverse complement strand
AAATTTCCTGTAGATATTATAAAGTTTGACTACCCACTATTTGAGAGTAGCCCAGCTAAAAAACCAGTTGTAAAAGAGAGAAAACTTGAATTTCTTATACTATCTAGAGAGTACTTCAGTATATGTAAAGGTGCTACTAAATTCAACCTTACAGAGCCTAAACGGGGTATAGCAGATAAGGGTTGCCCAGAAATTAAGGGGGCTGGAGAGGGTAAAGAGCACTACTACTCACAGATGCAGAATGTGGAGTATGATGGTAGTGCCATCGTAATAAAATATAGTGGTGGATTACCAGATGTAAAGTTTAAGTGTAAAAAGGGGACTCATAAACCTGCTATGAAGGCTTTAAAAGAGAAGTTAAGAATTATAGAGAGGCAGAGGTTGAGAAAAATTGAGGAGCATAAATATTATGAGGATATTAAGTATAGAAGATTAAAAGATGATACACAAAAACAAGAAGAAGATAAAAGATAGTATAATTCTTCTAAAAAAAGGAACTATATGAAGTTTAGCGGAAAGAATGTTCTAATTACTGGAGCTAGTGGTGGAATTGGAGCAGAGATTGCTAAGGTTTTAGCATCTTTTGGATTAAAGGTCTGGATAAACTATAGAAGTGGAGAGGATAGAGCCAAGAGGGTAAAAGATGAGATTATCTCTAATGGTGGAGAGGCTGAAGTTATCGGTTTTGATGTGACAGATGAGAAGGCTTTTATATCTGCAATAAAGGAGATTGTAAAGGGTGATGGAGAGCTTAGTTATCTCGTAAATAATGCTGGAATTACAAATGATAAGTTGGCAATAAGAATGAAAGTTGATGATTTTATGGGTGTGATTGATGCAAATTTAAAGTCGGCTTTCATAGGTTCAAGAGAGGCTCTAAAGGTTATGAGTAGAAAGAGGTTTGGTTCAGTTGTAAATATCTCGTCGATTGTTGGAGAGAGTGGAAATGGTGGACAGGTTAACTACTCAGCTAGTAAAGGTGGAATGGTTGCAATGGGTAAATCATTTGCAATTGAGGGGGCATCTAGAGGCGTTAGATTTAATACAATCACCCCTGGGTTTATCGCCACAGATATGACAGATAAGTTGAGTGATGATGTAAAGAGTAGTTTTATCTCAAAAATTCCACTTGGGAGATTTGGAGAGCCAAAAGAGGTAGCCAATGCAGTGGCATTTCTACTTAGTGACTACTCATCATTTATTACAGGAGAGACTCTAAAAGTAAATGGTGGAATGTATATGTAGTTTATGGTTAAAATCCTAGTTTTAGAAGATGACAAGCTTTTTAATGAGACATTAGAGGATTTTTTAGAGGAGGAGGGGTTTAGTGTTGAGGTTGCACTAGACCCCTATACAGCTCTAGAGCTAACATATGAATATAAATTTGACCTATACCTATTTGATATAAATCTCCCGTATGAGAATGGTTTTAAACTCCTTAAAAGACTTAGAGATAGTGGAGATAAGACACCTACAATATTTTTAACCTCTAGAGAGGATAGAGAGTCCCTTTTAGAGGGATTTAATATCGGTGCAGATGACTACATGAGAAAGCCTATAGATTTAGATGAGTTGTTAGTTAGAGTTAAAGCGATATTAAAGAGAGAGTTTAAGAGTGATAAGATTTATATAGATAAATATATGATAGATTGTAATGCAAAGAGGGTCTATCTAGATAATATACCTCTTCCAGTTACAACTAAAGCTGTTGAGCTACTTCTACTACTAATTAGTGCAAAGGGTGAAGTTGTCCCTATTGATGTTATAGAGGATAGATTATGGCATGTGAGTGAAAATATTAGCTTAGGCTCTATTAGAGTATATATAAATAACTTAAAGAGATATTTTCCAAATATTATAAATATAAGAGGAGTTGGATATAGGTTTGATTAGAGCCACACTCACTATCTTTATGGCAATATATATCTACGGTTGTGGTGGAGATGGAGAGCCATACTATGGATATAGAATATATCTGTACAATCTATTCAAGACAACATATCTTTGGAGTGATGATGTAGATTTGGATATAGATGTATCAGATTTTAACTCACCATCTGAGATGGTTAAGTATCTCAAATATGAACCTATAGATAGGTGGAGTTTTGTTATGACTAGAGAGGAGAGTAGAGAGCTTCTAACTCAGAATGGAGCTGGATTTGGATTTGCATATAGCAATCTAGATGGTAATCTAACAGTTTTATATGTTAGAGATGGCTCACCAGCAGATTCTGCTAATCTTAAGAGGGGGGATATAGTGTTGGAGATAGATGGAGATAGGGCTACGGAGGATAGTATCAGATATAGTATAGGGGTCAATAGGGAGGTTGAGTTTAAAATATGGAGGGGGGGATATATATCGACAATATATATAGAGCCTAGGGATTATAACTTCAGAGTGACAGATATTAAAATAATAGATGGGCATATTGGTTACTTTAGGTTGGACTCATTCAATGTAGATGCTCTCGATGAGATAGAGGAGTGTTTTAATCTACTTAAATCTAGAGGAGTCGATGAGCTAATTGTGGACTTAAGATATAATGGGGGTGGTTCTCTGGTTATGGCATCCATAATTATGGATAAGCTAACTACTGGACTTGATGGGGAGGTTCAATTTAAACTTAGGTGGAATAGAAGATATAGAGCTAGGGACTACACATATAGATTTGAGGAGGATAGCAACTCTCTAAATCTAAATAGAGTGATATTCTTAACAGGTAGAAATAGTGCAAGTGCGAGTGAAGCTGTAATAAATGGTCTCAAACCCTATATGGAGGTTATTACAATAGGAGATAGAACATATGGTAAACCTGTCGGAATGGAGGGTGTAGAAGATAGAGAATATGTCTATTATCTAGTAAATTTTAAGATAGAGAATAGTTTAGGTATATCTGACTATTTTGATGGATTGGATGTTACTGCTGGGTGTGAGACTGAGGATGATTTAAAACATCCACTTGGAGATGTTAAAGAGGCTCTCTTGAGCCAAGCACTATATTTTATCAAGAGAGGGGAGTGCAGATAGGATGGAGAGATTTACTAGAAGATATATCCTAAATATAGTTATACTATTTGGACTTCTATATCTAGATATATCCCCCATATCAAATGTTGTAAATAGTATGCAGATAGATTTAATATCCAATATACTATCACTAATTATAGATAATATTGAGCAGAATAGAGTAGTCATAACTGAACACTATAGCCTAATTATTGAGAAAGATTGTAATGGATTGATAGTATATTTTATACTCTTAGCCACAATATTGGCAATGAATACC
>JAADDP010000161.1 GCA_013153825.1 Campylobacterota bacterium | reverse complement strand
TTTGCACTAGGAAATATGGGGCTACCCTTGGCATCTCTATCCTCTATAATCTCAATCACACCATCACTCTTTTTAACCATAACACCACTCACAACCATATATCTGCTGTGATCTGCATCTGGTCTCTCCCCAGTAGTTATGAAGTAGCTCTCAGGAGAGGAGAGAGATATATCTAAGTCATAGTGACCATCTTCATAGAATGTAATCTCCTTTGTAACTGTCACTCCACTCAATTTCTGTGTAAGCACCAATCTCTCTGCTTTACCATTTAGAGTTATCTCTCGACTATCTGTAGTATATGGTGTTGATAGAGCCTCCCTATTTAGAGCCTCATCCACAAATCTAATCTCTAGAGGTTTAACTGAATTTGGATTTAGAAGCTCAAGCTCTCTACCCTCATACATATACTTATCCTCTAGAAGCTTAACCTGAGAAATTCTACCAATATTATCTATTGTGTAGATAAATCTATTAGATTTTACATAAACAAGAGCCGTTCCATTAGCTCCTGATGGTGATGAAATCTTACTATTTCCAATTAGTTTTGGCTCTTCAACTTGAGCAACCTTTGGGGTCTCTCTTGAGACATCTGAAGCGGTAGACTCTTCTACCCTACTCATGCCATTTAAATCCTGATTTTCCGGTTTTGGTACAACTAAATCAAATACCATGAATATCAAAAATGACAATACAAAAGCTAGAAGTAAGCGTTTCTGTAAATCCTGCTGTTCCACTCTAAATTACCCTTGCAATCTTAACCAATAAAAAACACTGCCTGTATGTTGAATTATATTAATTAGTTAAGAGTTTTATTTTAAATTAGTGTATGGATTATAGCTAAAAGTGTTTAAAATCACCATTGTTTTGTGGCTTTTATACGTTTTAAGATATCAAAAAAAGTTTTTTGTAACTTACTATAATTACTATCTAATATGGAATGTTTTGCAACCAGAATGTAGTAGCCAGACTTAAGATTAGCCATCTGCTCTATAAAATGAGCCTTCAGAAGCCTCTTTGCCCTATTTCGGTGAACAGCCCTACCCACTTTTTTACTAGCAACAAAACCAACTTTATACTCTTTTCTATCATATCGATAGAAAAGAACAAAGTATGGGGTGTGGACAACTTTAGAGCTCTTATATACTCTATTGAACTCTTTTGTTCTCTTTAGTGTGCAGAACTCTCCTATACAGCTAATCTCTTTCTCCCTTTAGCTCGTCTAGCAGATATGACTCTTCTTCCACTCTTTGTCTTCATTCTCGCTCTAAATCCGTGAGTTCTCTTTCTTGGAGTGTTGTGCGGTTGGTATGTTCTCTTCATAAAGTTCCCTTTAAAATAAAAGTTTTATATCCTCTGCATAAGGACATTTTTAAGAACGAAATTCTATCTAAAAGATACTTAATCCGAATTTGTGTTGATATACTCTCTCAAAATATCACCACTCTTTTTTGGACTTATCATCAAAATAGCCATGCTTATACATCCATCTATATATTTGTGCTGCGATAGGACCTGCCGAGCTACCACCATGTCCCCCATGCTCAACTAGAACAGTCACAACATACTTCGGATTGTTATATGGAGCATAGGTTGTTAACCAGGCGTGTGAACGGCTATAGTACTCCATCTCAGACTCCTTCATACGCCTTCTCTCATTTTGAGGAATTGAGACAACTTGAGATGTACCGGTCTTTCCTGCCACTATAATTGGTAATCTAGACATTGTTCTATGTGCTGTCCCCCTTTGGGAGTTACATACATCATACATCCCCTTTTTTATAATATCTAAATCGTGTGTATTTACATCTACATCCTTATATTCCGGCTTAACAATCTTATCAACAACCTTATGAACTAGATGGGGAGTTGGTAGCTTCTTTGTGGCGATAAATGCAGTATATCTAGCAATCTGTATAGGGGTTACCAAATCGTAACCCTGTCCAATGGATGCGATAATAGTCTCACCTAGATACCAAGGCTGTTTATACCTCTTCATTTTCCAATCTTTATTTGGTATGGTTCCTTTCCTCTCCCTAGGTAGGTCTATTCCACTCTTTACACCCAACCCAAACTCATTTAGATATTTTGAGATATCGTTTATCCCAACCTGAAGACTTTTACTATAGAAGTAGACATCACAGCTCTCTCTAATAGCTTTTCTCAGACCGACGCTCCCATGTCCCCACTTAGACCAGCATCTGAACTTGTGACCATTTCTACCAATCTTTATATAACCCTTACAATACTCTGCTCTATCTAGAGCCCCCTTTCCAGACTTAGAGAATGAGAGAGCCATACCCATCTTTATTGTTGAACCTGGAGGATATAGACCAGATACTATTTTATTTGTAAATGGGTGGTTTAGGTCATTTATAATCTCTTTCCACTCCTTATGGCTGATACCACCAACAAATAGATTTGGGTCATATGATGGGTAGCTGACTGCTGCCAATACATCGCCATTTACACTCATAACAATGGCTACACCAGCCTGACCATTAAAGAGTTCATTTATCTTCTTCTGTAGGTCTAAATCTACATTCAATATTAAATTTTGATCCTCTACAGGCTCTCTCTGCTCTATCTCTGCAACCTCTCTATTTGTTGCACTAACCTTCACAATCCTATAACCAAGTTGCCCCTGAAGAACGCTATTGTATCTCTTCTCTAGACCACTCTTTCCAACAACACCAACCTTCTCAACAACCCCATCTTTAGCATTATCAAACTTATTTGACTTTCCGACATATCCAACTATATGTGTAGCCATACTACCTGCAGGGTAGTATCTCTTTGTCTCTGACTCTATCTTTATAAGCTCATTAATCGTAAGTTTTGGATATGCACCTATCATATCTTTATATGATATAAAATCTATCACCTTTATAAATCTATGGTTATATGGTGAGTTCTTCTTGATATACTGCTTCAGGAGTTTTGTGGCATTGAAGTCTGGGAACTCCTTTACGATGGCAGTTATTGTATCATTCAGCTCCTCACCACGGTTTTTAAGGTTTGGGGCTATTGCTATGGAGAAACCTATATCATTTACAGCTAAAAGCTTCCCATTTCTATCTAAAATCTCACCCCTTACAGGTTTTATGTAGTATTTTCTCTCAATATTATTCTTTGCCAACTTCTCGTAGTAGTAGTTTGTTTTAACACTAATCTGATACATTCTTGTAATTAACATTATCCAAAATAGGACAAAAAAAGTGACTATTATCCCATATCTCACAGTAACATCCCTATCGATACATCTATTATTATGTAGAACCAGAGCATACTATTTGCA
>JAADDP010000053.1 GCA_013153825.1 Campylobacterota bacterium | reverse complement strand
TGGCATATCAATCTAAAGTTGGAAGGTCTAAGTGGCTAGAGCCAAATTTGGTTGATATTTTAAGAAATCCGACAGCTAGAAGAGTTATTATATATCCACTCTCATTCACAATAGATAACTCTGAGACCCTATTTGAGCTGAATATAGAGAATAGAGAGATTGCAGAGAAGTTAAAATATAGCGATTATAGGGTTGTTAAATGTTTAAATGATAGCAGTGGCTTTGCAAATTTCATTGCTGAAGAGGTTAAAAAGTTCTAAATTTAATTTTTTTTTAACTTTTTCTTTTAAAAAAGTTTATATAATTACATAAAAAGGATAAGCAATTTTATGAGAGAGCTATTTCTATTCTATAGTAAAGTTTTAAAGAATCCTGTTAAAAATATACCGAGCCTACTATTTTTAACTGTAGCTATATTTGGTATAGTAACTCTAATATCTTCATTTGTGACAGATATATTGATATTTCCATTTACTACCATTGCCACTATATCCAGTTTTATAGCTATGTGGTACATAAAGGTACTTGGAACTCTAAGTGAAAATTTGGAGAAGATGGAGGGTAGTATAGATGAGTTGAATAGAAGCAATAGCAGACTCCACAGTGAGCTTAAGGCTATGGAGTCACTCCGTAAAAGTCTGGAGGAGTATGCTGATGAGAGTAATAGCAACTTGAGGGAGGTTGTAGATAGTATCAATAGTAGTTTTCAGAAGCTGGAGAGGATAACTGAGGATAATGAGAGAGTTCTACTATATAAGATAGCTCAAGATTTAGAGTTTATGGATAATAGTTCAGGCATGAGTAGAGATGAGTATGAGAGATTTATAGAGAGAGTTCCATCATATCTACAGATAGAGTTTAAACCTTTTGATGAGGTTGCAAATGGAGATGGTAAGATAGATTATCGAGAGCTATCGGGTATCATTCAATCAATTCTTAAAGAGAGAGAAAGGGGTGCATAGATGAGAAGATTGCTATATTCGGCTATATTTATAGGTTTTATATTTAACGGTTGTGATGATAACTCACACCTCACAGAGAGTTGGAAATCCAGCAGGTCTAGGTTATCAGTTCCCGAGTCTGCAATATTTGATAAGAGCCAAAATCTGATATTTGTCTCTAATGTGAATGGCAAGAGTAACCCTTGGAAGAATAACCATGGATTTATATCTAAACTAAATATGGGAGGGGAGGTTTTAGAGCGTAAGTGGATAGATAACCTAAAGGCTCCAAAAGGGTTAGCTGTTGGAGATGGACACCTATTTATTGCAGACTTGGATAGAGTTGTAGATGTAAACGCCTCTACAGGAAAAATTATTCAGATATTTAAGGCTCCAAAAGGTATAAATAGGCTAAATGATATAACATATGATGATAAGAGAAGTATCATATTTGTATCCGACTCAAGAACGAAAGAGATATATCAGGTATCTAGAGATGGAAATTTCTCAATATTTTATGAGAGGGAGAAGTCGCCATTGGCAGAGCAGAATGGTCTGCTTGTTGATGAGGATCTCCTAATTATGCAGGGGGAGATAGGTAAACTTAAATATATTAATATAGACACAAAGAGTCTATCAACAATTAGCGACTCTCTCGATATTCCAATTGATGGAATTACAAAGTATAGAGATATTGGATATATAGTCTCAAATTGGGATGGAGGGGTATACTTTGTATCTGTAAAAGGAGAGGTTATCAATCTTCTAGAGGATAGTTTCAAGACTGCTGATATCTTCTATTCAGAAGAGTTAAATCTACTTCTAATTCCAGATTTTTCACACAGTATTAGAGCCTATAGGGTAGAGGGGTTGGCTAAGCCTACTCAGGAGGGGGAGACTCCATAATCACATCTGCCACCCTTTTACAACTACCATACTTTAGATACTCCCTCAACTCTTGAGCTTTTTCTCTAAAAAGCTCTCTATCAACCTCTCTATACTCCCTTAATAGATTATCCACCGTTACATCTCTCTGAATTAGCTCTCTATGGAGTAGAGATGAGTTGTAGTTTTGAAGTAGAATATTTGAGAGACCTATATAGTTAATATTTAAGAGTCTCTTACCTATAAATAGGTCTAAAGCTTTGGCTATATATACAAGTGTGAATGGAGTTCCAATTAGAGCAGACTCAAGTGTTGCAGTTCCAGAGCATATAAAGGCAAACTTACTCTTAGCTAGAGCCTTATGGGTATCCCTACAAACTTTAAAGCCTCTTATATCTCCATAGAGAGTCCCTATCTTCTCATCAGAGAAATTTGGAGGAATTACCAACAGAGCATCATCTGCCATCTGCCCCCTAACCTCTCTAAAAATTGGCATGAGCCTCTTTATCTCCCCCTCTCTACTCCCTGCTAAAAAAGAGATATATCTGGAATCTATATCTCTTTTTACAGATATCTCATCAAGTAGAGGGTGTCCAACATATTCAGCTTTTGTGTAGTAGTCAATCTCGAATGGCAAAATTCCTAAAAGTCTATCACAATACTTCTCCAGCTTTTTTACTCTATCTGGACGACTAGCCCAAACTTGAGGTAGAATATAATATATTATCTCCCTATTCGGATATCTCTCTTTTAACCTTTTAGCAAGTGGAATATTGAAAGCAGATGAGTCCATAAGCAGAATCTTATCAGCCTCTTTTGCCAACTCAACCATCTCATCAATTGCTTTAAAAAACCATCTAACCTTTTTAATAACATCAACGAAACCCATTACAGCCATTGAGCTTATATCATATAGAGGATTTCCAAGAGAGCTATCAAATATCCCAATTGGCTCTACACCCTCCATATAATTTAGAAGCTCTCTTAAATGGATATTTGATGATGGTTCAAGGGCTGAGATTAAGAGTTTCATAATTAACCATACTTAATTCCAGCAAAAAATCCAGCCATAGCTCCTGCCGTAGATGAAAGGCTCATCTTTGATAGTCTATCTTTTGCCATGGTAACCATACTCTGAAATGAGTCCACACCTGTAGATACACTACTCTCTATAATCTTCCCATCGATATGTATTGTCCCTTTAGATTCAAGATAGAATAGAACGACAAGCCCCAATCCCAATATCAGTAGCATAAATTTAAAAAATTTCTTTAGAAAAAATCCCACAGCTAACCCTATAATAAAACTTGTTCCCATCTCAATAAAAGGGAATGTAGTCTCACCAGCTGTTATATTATCATCCATTATAACCTCCTAAGAGTTTTTTCCAATTATAGCCTATTTTAACAAAATAAGTTGATATACTTAGTAGTCATCATTTTTTAAAACCTATTTTTTGATTTACTTTACAATTGATATTACGCAGAT
>JAADDP010000188.1 GCA_013153825.1 Campylobacterota bacterium | reverse complement strand
ATGGGGTTGCCGATATGGTTCCGATTACCGTAATCTTACTTTTAGCATTTCTAATTGGAGATATAATTGGAGATTTAGGCACAGCCTCATATCTATCTAACCTTATTAAGGGTGCAAGTATATCCCCAACTATACTACCTCTAATTATCTTTTTAGTCTCATCTATAATATCATTCTCTACTGGAACTAGCTGGGGAACTTTCTCCATAATGATGCCAATTGCCCTATTTATAGGGGCTGAATTTAATATATATCTGCCTCTGATTGTTGGTTCAGTCATATCTGGTGGAATTTTTGGAGACCACATATCCCCAATATCTGATACCACTATCATATCATCTATGGCTAGTGGATGTGACCACATTGCACATGTAGAGACTCAGATGCCATATGCCCTTATATCTGCATCTATAGCCTCTATACTATATCTAATCTTTGGATATATCTACACTTGAGAGCCAATGTTAGCTCTAGAACATATAGTCTGGGGTGCAGAGTTCAACCTTTTTCCCCTTCTGCTCCAACACGATTATATCGATATCATCCCCTACACTGTATAGAGTATCTAATCTATCTACCCTCTCCTTAGATACCTTAGATATGTGTAGTAGAGCATCATAACCATCTGGCATCTCTACAAACATTCCGAAGTCTAAAATCTTCTTAATTCTACCCCTATACTGCCTATTTATCTCATACTCCATAGGCTTCTTGACACTAATTAGGGACTCAATATACCTCTTTGCCTCCTCAATCTGCTCTTTCGAGTCTCCTGTAATCTTTACTAGGTTTGCATCTCTATCTATATCTATATTTACACCATATCTCTCTATAATATCTTTAATTGTTGAACCACCCTTTCCTATAATTGCTGGAATATCTGATGAGTCAATCTCAAATATTGTTGTTGATGGGAGAGCCTGACTTGGGGTCATATCCTTGAGAGACTCCTCCATGATATTTAATATGTGTAGCCTTCCCCTCTTAGCCTGATATAGTGCCTCCCTCAATATCTTAGTCTCAACTCCACCAAGCTTGATATCCATCTGAAGAGCAGTTATCCCATCTCTAGTACCTGTAATCTTAAAATCCATATCCCCATCATGATCCTCCAGCCCCATGATATCACTTAGGATTGCATATCTATCACCCTCTGTAACAAGCCCCATAGCTATACCAGCTACAAGTTTTTTTGTCTCTATCTCTGAAGCTCTAAGTGCTAAACTCCCTCCACAAACGGTAGCCATTGATGATGAACCATTCGACTCTAAAATCTCAGATACAATTCTGATTGTCATATCCCTATTCAGCTCTAGAGTAGGCTCAAGAGCCCTCTTAGCCAAATTTCCATGTCCCAACTCTCTTCTACCAGGAGGTCCCTGCCTCTTCGCCTCCCCCACAGAGAATGCTGGGAAGTTGTAGTGAACCATAAATGTCTCATAGAGTGAAGTTTTAGAGCCTATAAGCTCATATGATTGGGCAGACTTTATATCCCCAATTGTGGATGTTACAAGCGCCTGTGTCTGACCCCTCGTGAATAGAGCTGAACCGTGAACTGATGGGAGGAAGTTAATCTCAATCGATATATCTCTAATCTCATCCAATGCTCTACCATCTGCCCTAATACCCTTATCTAGAATAAGAGAGCGAACGATATCCCTCTTGTAGCTATATACAACATCTGATAGGGTATCTATATCTGTCCACTCATCATCTCCATTAAGATTGTCCGAGACTCTCTCTATAATATCCTGTAACCCATCGCTCCTCTCACTCTTGGACATGGCTAAGATTGCCCTCTCAACATCCTCTCTATAGTTTGATGCTATATGGTTGTATAGTTTAGGATTACTACTCTGAACGCTGGATATCTCTAAATCTATTGGACTCTTAACAAACTCTCTAAAGCTCTCCTCATATAGAGAGGCAGATTTTGATGTAGCCTTTTGAGCCACACTCAGAAGCTCCAGAAGCTCATCCTCATCAAGCTCATTTACACTATGCTCATCTCCATCAAGTGAGGCATTAACACACATCTCTATCATTAAAATATCACTACTATCTCCCACAACTAGTAGGTCTAGAGTAGAGCTATCCTGCTGTTGAAGTGTCGGATTTACTACAACCTCTCCATCAATCTTTCCAACTCTTACACCTGCGAGAGCTTTTGTTATGGGTATATCGGATACATATAGAGATGCCATAGCTGAGTGGAGACTTGCAATCTGCATATCTACATCAGAATCACTACTTAGAACCATAACCGTTATAACCACTGGGTAGTTAAACCCCTTTGGGAATAGTGGTCTTAATGAACGGTCTATAATTCTAGATGTTAATGTCTCAAAGTCTCCAGGCTTTGTCTCTCTCTTAATAAAACCGGCAGGTATCTTTGCTGCAGCGTATGACTTCTCAATATACTGCACAGTTAGGGGTAGAAAGTCCTCCTCTACAGGCTCCATATCTATGGTTACAGCAGATAGTAGAACTGCATCACCTATCTGATATAGAACAGCCCCACTAGCCTGTTTTGCAACCTTATCGAAAAAGTACTTTTCTCTTAAATTATTACTATCAATAACTCTAATTTTACTCATATTAAAAATCTCCATTACACACTATTTTATACTACTAGAGGCTGCAGCCCCCAGAATATTTTTCAAATCATTATCCATAAAACTTATCCCAACCCCCACAGAGAAGCTACTTGCTCTACTATTCAAGAGATTATTCGCACTAAAGTAACTATTTATATGCTTAAAGAATTGATATCTCACAGTTGTAGTCAGGTTAGGATTATCTCCTCTTATATCATTGACTGCATTGAAGTCATATATATCGGCACTAAACTTTAACCTATCGTTAAACTTGAAGTAATCAACACCAAAACCTCCACTATTCTCAATAATTCCCACTCTAAAAAGCAGGTCGTCAAACCTCTTTCCATACTGGGCAGATATGAAAAACTCTCCACTCTCATGTTTTCTGCTCCCTATATACCCATTCTCATACCTATCATCGGCCTTAAAGCTAGGAGATGATGTCAACCCCAAGATGTAGTATCTAGTTGGGTCGGGCTTCAGAGCCAAATCAAACTTAGTTCTAGAGTATCCACCCTCATCAAACATCTGATCACTTCTCATCTCAACATGGAGTTCACTCTTAGTAAGGCTATCTAGATATCTATCAACCTTATCTATAGTCTCTGTACCACTTGAGAAGAAGCCATCTACAGATGTTAAGGCTCTATTCAATCTACTACTATTATTCTCTATCGTATTGTTAAGGTTATCCTCTAATCTAGAGAGTTTATCCATAAC
>JAADDP010000186.1 GCA_013153825.1 Campylobacterota bacterium | reverse complement strand
AAAGAGATAACAGACAATATATTTATAATTACAGATAGTGAGGAGATATCCCTAATAGCACAGAGAAACTCAATCGGCTTCTATAGAGATGCTAAGCTTAAGCTCTCATCTAAAAATATTCTGGATATTACACTAAGTGTAGTTGAAGATATAGCCAGTCGATACATACTCCTATATAGAGCAAATACCCCTCTAGTAGATAGCTCAATTCTACTCGACTCCTATCGAGAGTTCTTAAAAAATCCTACTCAAATTTTAACATCTGTAAAAAAGATTAGTAGAAATCTACTGGAGTATAGGGGGGGTAATTTAAGTGGTGTAGATGATAGTGGTTATCTTCAGGAGTTAAAGGCATTCTATATTTTTAAAAAAGACTTGAATAGTAGAATATTTAGACCATTCATTATAGATGATGAGAAGTCTATTGAGATAAAGAACTATCAAGATTGGTGGGTTTGTGAGAAGATACTTCAGAGGAGAAGGATAGTTTTCAATGTTATAGGCTCAATAGAGATTGGAATGGGTCATATATACCACTCCTTAGCCCTAGCCCATGAGATTACCGACCATGAGGTTATATTTGTATGTGATGAGAAGTATGAGATGGCGGTTGAGAAGATAGCCTCAACAGACTATAGGGTCATCTCAACACCATATATTGTGGATACAATATTGGAGTTAAAGCCAGATTTGGTAATAAACGATATCTTAAATACGACAGAGGAGTATATTAAGAGCCTTAGAGAGAGCAATATAAAGGTTGTAAACTTTGAGGATTTAGGAGATGGTTCAAAATATGCAAATTTGGTATTTAATGAGCTATATGATACCCCTCAATTGGAGGGGGATAACTATCTGTGGGGGCATAGATATTTGGCATTAAGAGATGAGTTCGATAGTGCCACTCCTCACACATTTAAAGAGAGGGTTGATGCAGTTCTCATAACATTTGGGGGAGCAGATCAAAATAACTTAACACTCATCACACTAAAGGCGATAGTTCCAATATGCAGACTCTATAATATTAAGATATATATAGTGTGTGGTAGTGGATACGCCTTTAAAGATAAACTTCAGAGCTATCTAGAGGAGTTGAACTATAAAAATATTGAGCTTACTTATAATGTTGGAGTTATCTCTGAGATAATGGAGAGAAGTGAGGTGGCAATATCATCAAATGGAAGAACCGTATATGAGTTGGCAGATATGAACATTCCATCTATTATAGTCTCTCACCATGAGAGGGAGGCATCTCACAGCTTCGCATCTTTAGATAAAGGGTTTATAAATCTGGGTGTGGTGGATAGAGATATATCTACGAAGTTAAAAAGAGGCTTTTTAAAGCTTGTAAAAGATAGGGACTATAGGGAGCTACTATTTTTAAATATAAAAAAGTATAGCTTTAGGGATAATAAGCAGATAGTTGTAGATAGGATATTAAAACTTTTAAATAATTGATAATGGAGTATAAATGAAAATTTTAGATATATTCGATAGGTTCAACCCATATGATAGTGTCATAAATAAGCCATACATAATAGCAGAGGCTGGAGTAAACCATGAAGGTAGTATGGAGATAGCTAAGAGGCTTGTAGATGAGGCTAAGGAGGGGGGAGCAGATGCAATCAAATTTCAGACCTATAAGGCTGAGACCTTAGCCAGTCGAAACTCACCTGCATATTGGGATACATCTAAAGAGCCGACAAAGAGTCAATATGAGCTATTTAAGAAGCACGACTCCTTCTGGAGAGATGAGATGTATGAGTTGAAGGAGTATTGCGATAAGGTTGATATTGAGTTTCTATCGACCCCATTTGATATTGAGAGTGCAAACTTCCTAAATGATATTATGGATGTATTCAAGATATCCTCTTCAGATTTAACAAATAGACCATTTATAGAGTATATATGCCAATTCAATAAACCGATAATACTCTCTACAGGTGCAAGTCAGCTATATGAGATACATGAGGCTGTAGGGTGGATAGATAGATATAAAAATCCACTTGCACTACTCCACTGTGTCCTAAACTACCCAACATTAGATAGAGATGCAAACTTGGGTATGATTCTGGGTCTAAAGAGTGCATTCCCAGATAAGATTATAGGGTATAGCGACCACACCCTTCCAAAGGATATGAAGGTATTAGAGATTGCTACACTTCTTGGGAGTGTAATAGTTGAGAAGCACTTCACATATGATAAGAGTCTCATAGGAAATGACCACTACCACGCTATGGATAAGGAGGATTTAAAACTGTTTAGGAGAAATCTAAATAGGATATTTAAGATAGTTGGTGAGTTTAAAGTTGAGGCTCTAGAGAGTGAGACTCTAGCCAGAGATAATGCTAGAAGGAGTCTAGTAACAGTGGGGGCAATCCCTAAGGGGAAGATTATAGAGGAGAGTGACCTCACATTTAAGAGACCTGCACACGGTATTAGCCCAAAATTTATTGGGGATGTGGTAGGAAAGAGAGCCTCTTTCGATATAGAGGAGGATACCGTATTGAAGTGGAATATGTTTATATGATACTATTTGCAGTTAATGATGCAGGTCCGGCCAGATATATAGCCCATATTGTGAGGGAGCTAGATGGTATCCCCTACATCTGTTTAGCTTCAGATATATCATCAAAGATATTTGATGAGTTCAATATAGAGTATATAGTGGATGAGAACTCTATCGACATATCGAAGATTGGACTCATATTTACAGGAACATCTCTCGGTTGGTGCATAGATAAGAGGTGGTTAGAGGTTGGTATGGAGATGGGGGTCTATACCATATCTATAATAGAGCATTGGTCCCTATATAAAAAGAGGTTTGAGATAGGTAGTGGCAGATATATCTTTCCCAACTCAATATTGGTAAATGATGATTTAGCTAAAAGAGAGGCTATTGAAGATGGTATAGATGAGAGACTCTTAAAGGTTGTAGGTAACCCTGTGCTGGAGAATATTGAGAGGGGAGATTACAGCTATAGAGATGGGGTTATATGGAGAAAATCTCTCAATCTTCCTATAGATAGGAGAGTTGTAACATTTATATCTGAGCAGTATAGAGATGACTTTCCTATAGGCTCTAAAGAGTATGTGGGGTTTGATGAGTTTAGAGTTTTAGATGATATCTTAAATAGTTTAAATGGGCGAGATACTCTATTAATCAAACTTCACCCCGAAGAGAGTAGAGATAAATATAGCTACCTTCTAAATAGATATAGAGATATAAAGATTGTGGATAAGGTAGATATTAAAAAACTTATCACTTTCAGTGATATATTTATCGGTATGGGTTCGATGTTACTGCTTGAAGCGTCTCTAAC
>JAADDP010000036.1 GCA_013153825.1 Campylobacterota bacterium | reverse complement strand
AACACTTATGAAGATATCTCTCCATAAATGATTGAATAGTTATATAACTAACTCCTTTTTTCTTCAATTCTATTAGATTATCGATAGTTTTATTAGGTAGATTTCTATCTATATTGAGTAAAACGATAAATCTCCCTCTTTTCTCTATAAAATTTTCTATTGCCTCAAAGGTATCTACAAAATGAATTTCATTAAACTTTTTATATTATATATTTAATTCAAAATCTAAAAAATTATAACTTCTTCCAAAAACTATTAAACTTCTCAAGTCTATAGCCTCCTTTATCTAAAAAATTAATCAAGCTTCAAAACAGCCATAAAAGCCTCCTGTGGAACCTTAACATTTCCAATAGCTTTCATTCTCTTCTTGCCCTCTTTTTGTTTCTCTAGAAGCTTTTTCTTTCTGGTTATATCTCCACCGTAACACTTAGCAGTAACATTCTTTCTCATCGCCTTTACATTACTTCTAGCGATAATATTATTTCCTATACTCGCTTGAATTGCCACCTCAAATAGCTGTCTTGGGATTAGCTCCTTTAGGCTATTTACAAAGGCTAAACCTTTACTTCTAGCCTTCTCCTCTGGAACAATAATAGATAGAGCATCTACAACCTCTCCAGCTACCCTAATATCCAGTTTTACAAGCTTACCCTCTCTAAATCCAATCGGCTCATAGTCAAAACTTGCATACCCCTTAGTGACAGATTTTAACCTATCGTAGAAGTCGGTTACTATCTCATTCATTGGAATATCATACTCAAGGAGAACTCTATTCTCATTTATATAATCCATCTTAACCTGAAGCCCTCTTCTATCATTAAGGAGCTTTAGGAGGTTTCCTAAATACTCATTTGGAGTTAAGATTGTAGCCTTCACATATGGCTCAAATATCTTTGCAATATTTTGGGTTGGTGGAAGCTCCGATGGGTTTTGAATTGTGACTCTCGTCCCATCTGTCTTTTCCACCTCATATACAACAGTTGGGGCTGTGGCAATCAACTCAAGGTTAAACTCTCTCTCTAACCTCTCCTTTACCACCTCCATATGGAGCATTCCCAAAAATCCAACCCTAAAGCCTGAACCCAAAGCTAGTGAACTCTCAGGCTCAAATGAGATTGCACTATCATTCAACTTTAGCTTATTTAGAGCATCTCTTAAATCCTCAAACTTATCGGTCTCTATTGGATATATCCCAGCAAATACAAATGGTTTTGCACTCTCAAATCCCGAAATAGGCTCTGCTGTTGGATTTTTTGCATCTGTTATGGTATCTCCCACCTGTAGCCCATCTACACTCTTTAGACCTGTAATTACAATTCCAATCTCCCCTGTGGAGACCTCATCACTCTTTATTGGAGAGATAGGGTGTGGATACATAAGCCCCAAGACCTGATGCTCCTCTTTTGTATTCATAATCTGAATCTTCTGCCCCTTTGTAATCTTCCCCTCATATACTCTCACAAGAGCTAAAGCCCCAAGATAGTTATCAAACCAGCTATCATATATTAGAGCCTTTGTAGGTGCATTCTCATCTCCACTAGGGGCTGGAACTCTTCTAACTATCGTCTCTAGAAGCTCCTTTACACCCTCTCCAGTCTTTGCAGATACCAAAGAGTGGTCGGTACAGTCTAGCCCAATCGCCTCTTCTACCTCATTTAAGACTCTATATGGCTCTGCTGATGGGAGGTCAATCTTATTTACCACAGGGATTAACTCTAGGTCATTATCTAGGGCTATATATACATTTGCTATTGTCTGTGCCTCCACACCTTGAGAGGCATCAATAATCAATAAAGCCCCCTCACTAGAAGCCAAAGAACGGCTAACCTCATATGAGAAGTCCACATGCCCTGGGGTATCTATTAGGTTTAGGATATACTCCTCTCCATCTTCAGCTTTATAGTTTAATCTTACACTTTGAGCCTTAATTGTGATGCCCCTCTCCTTCTCTATGTCCATAGTGTCCATAACTTGAGAGGACATCTGTCTATCTGATACAGCCCCACACTCTTGGATAATTCTATCTGCTAGAGTCGATTTTCCATGGTCTATATGTGCAATTATTGAGAAGTTTCTAATGTGTGATTTTGGTATCCTATCTCCCATATGGATAGACCTCTACTTTAGATTAAATAGAGAGTTTACACTCTCATTATTATAGACTCTTCTAATGACCTCTCCTAACATTCTAGCAGTGGAGAGAACCTTTATCTTATCTAGCTCTCTCTTAACAGGGATTGTATTTGTAATTACAAGCTCATCTAAAGCCCCCTTCTCTATCCTCTCATACGCTGGGCCAGATAGCACTGGGTGGGTGCAACATGCCATGACAGATGTAGCTCCCCTATCCTTTAGAGCCTGTGCAGCTTTAACCATTGTCCCTGCTGTATCTATCATATCATCTATAATAATGACATCTTTTCCATTGACATCACCAATAATATTCATCACCTCAGACTCATTGGCTCTCTCTCTTCTCTTATCCACAATGACCATATCAAGCCCAAGACTCTTTGCAAAGTATCTAGCTCTAGCCACCCCTCCAATATCTGGACTAGCTACAATTGGATTTTTTAGATTTTTAGACTTTACATAGTCATTAAATAGAATTGCTCCATATAGGTTATCGACTGGAATATCAAAGAAGCCTTGAATTTGAGAAGCATGTAAATCCACTGTTACTACTCTTGTAATTCCTGCCGTCTCCATTAGGTTTGCCACAAGCTTTGCAGAGATTGGAACTCTAGGCTCTGCCTTTCTATCTTGTCTAGCATATCCATAGTATGGAACAACTGCTGTAATAGATTTTGCAGATGACCTCTTTAGAGCATCAACCATAATTAGAAGCTCCATTAGGTTGGCATTTGCTGGTGCTGATGTTGGCTGAATTATGAATACATCTTTTCCCCTTACACTCTCTTTTATCCTAACGCTTATCTCTCCATCTGAAAATCTTGTAATCTTTGCTGAAGATAGAGGTTGGTCTAAGTAGTCTGAAATCTCTTCTGCCAATTCACGATTTGCAGTTCCTGAAAAAAGCATATATCCTGTCATTACTGTCCCTTAATAGATTATTTGGAAATTTTATCTTTATTTCTATAACATAGAGATAAGATTTTAAATTTAAAGGATTTAAAAGTTGTTTTTTAACATATTAATATTTATATTTGGGGTCTCTGTTGGGTGGTATATACATATCTATTTTAACTATATTCAACCACCAAAAGAGATTTTTATAGAGAAGAATATAACTAAAGTAAGAGTTGTCTCTAGGGAGTGTAGAGAGGATAAAATGGAGCCTATCGTAGTTGATAGGGAGCCAACA
>JAADDP010000114.1 GCA_013153825.1 Campylobacterota bacterium | reverse complement strand
TTAATTTAAAGACCGTAACAGGTGCAAAAAAGAATACAATTTTAGGTGGAGTATATGCATCCGATTGAAAAATGGGTAAAAGATTTAGGTTATAGTGTAAAGAGATTTGAGGTGGTAAGTGATGATGCAAGTTATAGAAAATATTATCGTCTAATCTTACCCGATAGAGATACATTTGTAATAATGGACTCCTCCATGCAGGTTGAGAGTATATATCCATTTATAGATATATCAGTAAGGCTTCTAAAGCAGAATGTCCACATACCCAGAACCTATGCTCAAAATCTGGAAGAGGGGTATCTACTACTAGAGGATTTGGGAAATACACATCTAATAGATATATTGAATGAGCAGAGTTATAAACTTCTCTACACAAAGGCTATTCATGAGATATTGAAGATGCAGAGTGCAGATATTAAGTTCTTAGAGCCTTATGATGATGAGTTTTTGATGTTTGAGATGAAGCTAATGCAGGAGTGGTATTTAGATAAGTTTTTATGGGTTACACTGGATGATGATGAACAGCAGATATTGGATGATATATTAGAGCTGATAAAAGATGTTGTTCTATCCCAGCCACAGGGCTACTTTGTCCACAGGGATTTCCACTCTAGAAATATTATGTTTAAGAGGGGTAAAGTTTCAGTTATAGATTATCAGGATGCCAGAGTTGGAGCTATAACATACGATTTGGTATCTCTACTTAAAGATGTCTATATAAGATTTGATAGAGAGAAGGTTGTAGAACTTGCACTTGAGTTTAAGGCTCTAAAGAGTGAGTTGAAGGATATAGATGATGATGAGTTTATAAGATGGTTTGACTTTACTGGACTCCAGAGACACATTAAGATTTTAGGTATATTTGCTAGGTTAAAACTTAGAGATAATAAACCTGCATATATAAATGATATACCTCTAACACTTAAGTATATAAGGGAGACGGTAGAGCTGTATGATGAGCTTAAGCCATTTGGTGTAATCTTAGATAAGATATAGAGTTCTCCAACTCTATATCAATTTATAGCTGGAATTTCCAGAGTTATTGAGTTTGTAGAGAAGTGGATATTGATATAGTTTTTAGTTGCAATAGATAGTATCTCACCATCTTGACCCCTATCCCTCACATCACTCTCAAATGTGAAGAGTATTATCGGATATTTTTTTCCATTTACCCTTATCATCTCCCCAATCTTTATCTTAATCTTTATTGTTATCTTTGGAGATATTATCATCTGCTCAAATATCTTTCTTATTAGAAATGAGAAGTTATTCTGATGTATATACAATTTTGGGAGTTCATAATCTGTAAGTAGCTCCAGCTTCCCCCTATACTGCATCTTAAATAGCTCAATATTCACCTCAAAAAGGAGATTTATATCTGTCTTAGAGTAGCCATCAAGGTTTAACACATCATTCAACTTAACCATAGGTTTATGATAGAGGTGTATACCTATCTCCTCCTCATTATCATACATGACATTAATTGCGTAAAACTCATAGTAGCCAAAGGCGATATCTAGAAGTGTCTTCTTATATCCAAAACTTTTAGGGGCGTAAGATATTGCCAATCTGAAAAGCTCCCTCTCTGAGCATGAACCCATAAGTATCTCTGCATTTGAGTTTAAATATACAATTTTACCTTTAGAGTTGAAGAGTACAAATGGGTTGCTATCATACTCTATAAAAAACTTGAAATCAGTTAATACCAAGCTCATTTATCTTCTTCCTTAAAGTGTTTCTATTTAAACCTAAGATAGATGAGAGTCTAAGTTGAGACCTATACCTCTTCAATCCAGCCTCTATTAGAGGTCTCTCAAAGATTGGAAGATTCTCCCTATATGCGTTATTTCCACCCAAGTTCTCATATAGATAATCATAGAGAATATTCTCTATATCTTTTCTAGATATGTTATTTAGAATTAGCCTCTTATATATATCTGCCCTAAGGGATTTTATATTCATACTTAAATCTAGACTATTTGGGGATATCGATATGGGGTAGCTACTATCCAGCATCAACTCCTCCCTTATCTCTTTGATAAACTCCCTAGATAGTAGCTCAACATCCTCAAGTCTATCTCTTAGTGGTGGCATATTGTATATAAATGCAAATTTCCTATCTATAACAGAGCTATTGTGTACCCTATTTGATATTGCCACCACCCTCTTATTCTCAAAGTTTAAACTATCTACACTCTCTATCTTGTCAAAGTTATATATAATCACCTCTTTAGAGCTCTCTAAAGCTCTATTTACCTTCTCAAAATCCCCCCCATCAATAAAATTCTGCTCTCTATAGAGAGTTCTAACGAGACTCTTCTTACCCGTATGTGGTTCACCCACAATTAGTATAGATACAAATAGAGATTTGCTGAGAGTTAACCCCTTAATAATATTTTTTACCTGAATAGAATTGCTTAAAAATTGAACAGTTTTCATAATTAAATTATATACTATTTTTCTTGTAAACCACCCAATCTATAGGGAAGTATCGCCAAGATATAATCAAAAAATCTCAAGTGCTATCGATGTTGAGACTTCTAAGGAGGTAATCTCTTATCTCTATAAACTCTCTATCCCCAATAATATCTAAAAGTTTGGATACATCTGCCGTTGACCTGCTCAACTCATCTCTAGACTCATTTATAGTATCTATATATATATTATGCTCCTCTAGAAACTTTAAAATATCTGCTACAGATATTCCAACACCCAACCCTATATTCAATACCTTAGCCCTATTTCTCAAACTTAAGAGCCTATTATATATATAAACTACATCATCTATATGGATAAAGTCTCTTATGGCACTTCCATTATTAAATATAGTCAATCTATCTCCACCCCTATAGCTATCTATAATCTTTGATACGATTGAGAAGTTATCATCCCCTCCATACATATTAAAAATTCTAGTTATGGTGTAATCTATACCTACCTCTCTGCAGAAGTTTGATACCAGCCTCTCATTGGCTATCTTTAGAGATGAGTGGAGACTCAAGGGCTGAAGAGTATCGGACTCCCTACAGAACATGTTGTTTCCATATACAGAACTGCTACTTGTATAGATTAATCTATCTATCTTCAAACCCCTCTTAACTATATAGCTTAGAGCTTTTGATGTTGTTGAGATTGAACGTGCAATATACTCCTCTGGATTTGATATATCCCCCAAACCTCTTGATATCTGAAAGTTATTAAAGATTATATTTATAGGAGATTTAATATTTAGAGCATCTAACCCCTCCTCAACATTTAGAGATGGTATCAGCTCAATACCATCTATAGAACTCTTTAACCCCTTGGATAGATTGCTCCCCTCTCCTATAACCACATTTAGCAT
>JAADDP010000090.1 GCA_013153825.1 Campylobacterota bacterium | reverse complement strand
CATACCCATTTCTTAACTCTTTTACCCTCCAATTAGCTATATCAAACCCTATAACTTTATATTTTGATGAGAAAGCGTGAGCTAGGGGAAGCCCTACATAACCTAGACCTATAACTGAAATAACCATCTTCATTTAACACTCTTTATTATTTTTTACTTAATTATACCAATATTTAATTAAATATATCTAGTTGAACTCCACAGGGTCTATATCTATCTCTATATGTGGGTTATTTATTTTATGGAGAGCCTTTATTAGTGGAACTCTCTCTATACTCCTTAAGAGTATCTGATATCTATACCTATTTGCAATCCTCTCTATTGGAGCCTTACCATACCCAACTATCTCAATATCCTTAAACCTCTTTAGCTTTGATACGCTCATCTCCGTCAGCTCTAAAGCTCTCTTATCACTTCTACTTGCTATTAGAACTCTTGCCAATGTTCTAAATGGTGGGTATAGCTCTTTTAGAAACTCTATCTCATCTTTTAGAAACTCCTCATAGTTATCAACATAGAGTTTAAAAAAGTCACCATTTATGGTCTGAACAACAATATTTGATGACTTTACCCTCCCTGAGCGTCCAGCAATCTGAACTAGAAGGCTCATCGCCTTCTCTCTTGCTCTGTAGTCACTAATGCCGAGAAGATGGTCTAGACCCAAAATTACACTTAGAGTTATATTTGCATAATCATGCCCCTTACTCAACATCTGAGTACCAAGAAGTATGTGACTCTCCCCATTCTCAAACCTCTTGAGAGCATTTCTAAGCTTTCTATCAGTAGTAATTGTATCTCCATCAAACTGCTCAACTACAACACCATCTACTCTACTCTCAATTATCTCTTTAGCTTCGGCAGTACCTAGCCTCTTTGTTGTAAGTGGGTAGTGTCCACAATCCATACAGATATCTTGAATTGCTTGAGTTCTATTGCAGTAGTGGCACTTTAGATATTTAAATCTTGTGTGTAGAGACATACCGACGGAGCAGTTTAAACACTTATGAGTCTCTCCACAATTTTTACAATATAGATATTTAAAATTGCCCCTTGTAGGGATAAAGATTAGTGACTGCTCCCCCCTTAAGAAGTTCTTCTCAACCATATCTATTATAGGCTCTGTTATACTATTTCCCTTGAGAAATATGTATCTCTTATCTGTCTTTACATATGGTTCTTTTAATATTACACTATCATATTTATAGTATGATGTAACCGTTGGGGTGGCACTTGATAGGATAACTTTTGCCCCTATAAGATTACCCATATATATTGCCATATCCCTTGCGTGGTATCTAGGTCTACTCATAGATTTATAGCTATCATCATGCTCCTCATCTACAATGATAAGACCGACATTTTTAAGTGGGATAAATAGTGCCGAACGGGCTCCAGCCACAATATATATCTCTCCTCTATATATTCTCTCTAATATCCTCTCTCTCTTCGCCCTCTTTAGCTTTGAGTGCCAGACTGCCACCCTATCCCCAAAGTAGTTTTTCAATCGACTCTCCATCTGTGGAGTTAGAGATATCTCAGGGATTAGGAATATTGTCCTCATACCCCTTTTGAGAGTCTCAACTATTAGAGATATAAATATCTCAGTCTTTCCCGAGCCTGTTACACCAAATAGAAGTGCCAAATCCTTCTCCATAAGAAGTTTAAATGCCTCATATTGAGCCTCTGATAGTTTTGGTCTATCTTCTATATCAAACTTAACAGGTTCAGTTGGAAAGTCTATTAGTGGTCTCTGTATGGCTAAAGCCTCTCCAATTGATGAGAAGTAGTATGTTGAGATAAACTTTGCCACCTTAATCTGCATCTCTGTATATGCACTATTTAGAACCTCTCTAATCTCAAGAGCCTCAAACTCCTTAGGTCTATTACACTCTTTAACAACAACTCCAATCTTAACTTTGGACTTTAATGGAACCTCAACTAATGAACCAACCTTAACTTTAAACTTAGAAGAGTATGTTAAGGTTGGTGCAGATGATTTTAATAGGGATATGTCGTAGTAGTAGATAACCATCTCCATTTAAAAATTTAGTGGAGAATTTTATCATATAATTTTTTAATTACAGAGTTAGCTGTTTACAGCCCTTATCATTTGTGTTTGATGTGAGAGCTATATCACACTCAAATTTTCCATTTACAACCTCAAAAATAACATCGCCTAGAGATGATTTAAATATATACTGGTCTCTTCCACCATTACCACTACCTGCACTAAACGACCACTTATCTTTCGTATTTGGAGTGTTTGGTATTGGATACTCTAAAACCATCGGTAGGCTTGTATTGTTATCAAAGTGTCCAAACACATTCAGACTACCTCCAACTGCAGTTACAGGTGTAAAGTCGCCTCTCAATATTCTCTTCTGCCTCTCCATAGCTATAGCATTTCTAACTGTAGCCACTGTGTTTCTAGCCTTTGAGATAACTGCATCATCTCTGGTTGCTGAAAATCTTGGAATTGCTATAGATGCCAATATTCCTATAACAACTACTACAAAAATCAACTCAACCATAGTAAAACCTGACCTATAGCTTCTCATACTCTACACCTCTATATAAGTAGTTACTCCCCCTATAGGGGGGAGCTATTTTGAAATTAATATGTAACTTGAGTTCCCCCAACTGTAATATTTGTATCTTGAACCAACCCATCAACACCTCTACAGATTGCACTAGGTGAATTTACGGATACTACAGCAATTGCAATTGCATCTGTTGTCTCATTACCATCGATTATTAGCTGTTTACAGATATTTCCACTATCTTTATCTATAAAGTCTATGATTCTAACTCTACCACCTGTCATACTAATATTAACATCTCCACTAAGTTGACCCTCTGCGATAGTGTTTGAATATTGGTTAATTAAAATGTCTGTATCTGGGGTATTATTTGTTGCTATAATTCTAGCTGCCAATTCACTCTTTGCTGTCTGGATAGCATTTGCCATTTTTGATATTTTAGCATCATCTCTTGTCGCAGCCAATCTTGGAATTGCTACAGCAGCCAATATACCAATTATTACGATAACAAATATTAACTCAATCATTGTAAAACCAGAACTCATTCTGGATTGCATATTAATTCTTTTATTCATAAAATACTCCTGAAAATATTTATCTAAGTTATGTTTTTTATAAAACGTTAAAATTATAGCTTAAGAACATTTATAAAAATCTTAATCTATATATAATCATTAAGATTTTCTTAATTTTTTATACGGGAATTTCGACTATTAACTTCTCTATCTCCTTCTCAGTCTCATAATTCTGTTTTAACGCCTGTAGATATACATTTAATAGTTTAGGAATATTATTATCCCTATCAG
>JAADDP010000014.1 GCA_013153825.1 Campylobacterota bacterium | reverse complement strand
CCCCAGCCGTGCATCTTTTTAGATATGACAACCTCATAATCTCTAAATATATCTATGCTATTTGTAGCCACAAAATAGTTTTTCTCCAAAAGGTCATATAGTCTATACCTCTTATCATCTCTATCTCTCTCTATAAGAAAGATTATATTTCCAGCATTTCTGATGTGTGAGTGTATCCTATTTAGGAATATATCTAGTACCCTATCTGGAATTATAGTTGTGACAAATACAAAATCGTACAGTTTTGCCATATTCACATATCTTCTCTGCTTCAGACTCACATACTTTATAGAGACTCTTTTTGACTTAAGCTCCTCAATATCCCTTAGAAAGTGCCTATCGAGCGTATTTATGAGATACTCATAATTTTTAATCTCAACAAACCTCTTAATCTGCTCTACAAACTCAATCTCATCTTTCGTGATATGCATAATTCTAGTTGCAGGGTGGTCTGGAATAATAGATAAGAGATTTAAAATTCCACTCTCTTCAAATCTACTCATAATCTCCCTTTTAGCTATAAACTTTTAACTCATTATATAGACTATCCCTTTGAGTAGGGATAAAACCTGAATTTTTAATTAAACTTACAAACTCATGTAACTTCATACCATCTCTACTATCCGCCCCTGCAGAGGATTGAATTGACTCCTTCTCTATCGTTCCATCCAAATCATCAGCTCCAAACTCCTGTGCAATTAGGGCAAGATTTATTGTCGTTGTAGCCCAGTAAGCCTTAATGTGTGGAATATTATCTAAAACAATTCTACTTACAGCATAGGTTTTTAGTATCTCCTGACCTGTAAGAAAATCTTTAACCTTTAGAAAGTTGTTCTTTCTCTGATATACAAGTGGGATAAAGGCGTTAAAGCCCCCCGTCTCATCCTGTAGCTCTCTCAACCTTACCATATGGTCAACTCTATGCTCTCTCTTCTCAATATGTCCAAATAGCATTGTGGCATTACTCATCTTACCTCTTCTATGCCACCCTCTATGGATATCTAACCACCCAGCTGATGATACCTTTCCTTTACATAGGTACTCTCTTATCTCCTCATCGAAAATCTCTGCTCCACCTCCAGGCATTGAGTCGACACCACTCTCTACCATCATATCTAAAACCTCATCGTAACTTAACCCATATTGACGGCTTAAAAAGTCCACCTCAGCACCTGTCATAGCCTTTATGTGCATATCCGGTAGCTCTTCTCTCACCCTTCTAAATGCACCCATATACCAATCTACACCGACTCTATCGTTATGAGCAGATACGATATGAACCTCTCTAGCCCCATTTATATATGATTTTTTCGCAATCTCCAAAATCTCATCATGGCTCATCGCATATGGGTTTGGATTCTTTCTACTTGCACTATATGCACAAAACTTACAGACATCGGCACATATATTTGTGGGGTTAATATGTCTATTTATATTAAAAAAGCTCTTTTTTCCAAATCTATCACGCCTAATTCCATCTGCCAACTCCCCAAGAGTCAAGAGGTCTAAATTATAAAGCTCTAGAGCCTCTCTCCTATCTAATCTCTCTCTTCTCTCTACCTTCTTAACTATATCCATACCTTATTCCATAACTTTTCTGGTATTATATCAGTTAAATATAATAAATTGAGACCTATATGAACCAAAAAGATTTTTTAGAAATTTTAGATATTTTAGAGAAAAATAGTACAAGAAACGCCCCAAGCGATATATTACATAGTGCATTTAATAGAACTCCATACACAATCTTAATTGCCACTCTATTGAGCCTTAGGACAAAAGATGAGACTACGGCAAGAGTCTCTAAAGAGCTATTTAAGGTGGCAGAGACTCCAGAGAAGATGGTAGAGATTCCCTTAGATAGACTTGAGGAGATTGTGAAACCGACAGGGATGTATAGAAGGAAGGCGAGAACTATTATAGATGTATCAAATACTCTAATTGAGAAATTTAACTCAAAAGTTCCAGATAGAAAGGGGGAGCTTTTAACCATTAAAGGGGTTGGAGATAAGACGGCAAATGTAGTTTTAAATAGTGCATTTGGTATCCCATCAATAGCAGTAGATACACATGTTCATAGAGTTACAAATCTTCTCGGATTTATAGAGACAAAAACTCCAAGAGAGAGTGAGAGGGAGTTATATAGGAGAGTTCCAAAGAGATATTGGAGCAGACTAAACCATATCATTGTGAGCTTTGGGCAGACAATATGCCTCCCGAGAGGTGCAAAGTGTGATATATGCCCCATTTATAATAGGTGTCACCATTGACATTAATCTCACATCTTGCTACTATGATATTTAAATCATGTTACATTAGTACATTAAGAGATTAAGAAAGGAGGAGAGGCGATGAGTCGCCTCAATTTTTATGAAAGAGACCATTAAAAAGCTATCTGAGCTTGTAATGTTTAAACACTCAATCTTCTCACTCCCCTTTATATTTATAGCCATGATTGTAGCAAGTGATGGGTGGTTCGGGTGGAGACTCCTATTTTTAGGGTTGATAGAGGCCATTAGTGCTAGAAACTTTGCAATGGGTGTAAATAGATATCTAGATAGAGATATAGATAGGGTAAACCCTAGAACAAAAGATAGACCCTCAGTTGATGGGAGCATCTCTACCGATGCAATGGTCATATTTATTTTTATAAATGGAGCAATATTTATGGCAGGGGCATATCTTATAAATAGTTTAGCGTTTCAGCTATCAGCTCCAATATTGGTAATATTAGGTGGATACTCACTCTTTAAGAGATTCTCATCTCTAGCACATATAGTTCTGGGGGTATCTCTCGGACTTGCACCAATTGCAGGTGTGATTGCTGTAAAAGGGGATATTACAACTTGGTCTATATATCTAGCAGTTGGGGTTATGTTCTGGGTTGCAGGGTTCGACTTATTGTACTCTCTTCAAGATATGGAGTTTGATAGAGAGCATAACCTACACTCAATCCCATCAAAATTTGGAGCAGAAAAGACGATGATAATCTCTAGGGTGTTTCATATTCTAACTATTATATTCTGGTCGCTCTTTATTTATAGTGCAAATTTGGGCTTTTTCTCAAAACTAGCCCTTATTTTTAGTATACTTATGCTTACTTATGAACACTATATAGTGAGTAGAGATTTTAAAAAGATAGATAGAGCCTTTTTTACAGTAAATGGCTACTTAGGGATTATATTTTTTATATTAATTGTCTTGGAGAAGATGTAAAATGGAGATTTTTTTCACTCTAAGTATATTCTCCCTCATAGGCTTTCTAACCATCATACTATATCTACTATTTGAGAGAGGTAGGAGGGTTAAGCAGATTGAGAGGCTAGAGCTTCTAGAGGAGAGGTTAGGGAGATTGGA
>JAADDP010000198.1 GCA_013153825.1 Campylobacterota bacterium | reverse complement strand
TGGCTTTAACAGCGTAAGCTATTAGAGATTTTCTCCCACTAAAAGCCTCTTTAAGCTCTAAATATCTCTTTGTAATCTGGTTGAAATCATATAGATAGAGGGGACTCCCATATCTCTGAACCATTTCTCTTATATCTAAACCCATTTTATTATTTCCTGTTCTTAACTGCTGTTTTGATTTTATTTAAAAAATTAATTATATCCTATTTTTAATAGTGTATAATTTATGATATTCAGATGAGGAGTAGAAAAGTGGTAAAGAGAAGAGCTTTAGTAGGATTATCTCTGGTTGTATCGACCCATCTATATGGTGGATTTGACTTTGGAGCTGGTAGCTGTGAGGGGGGGAGTGGAACATTTCAACAGGAGATTGAGTATTGGGATGGGGATAGAGAGAGAGCCGTCACTGTGGGGGAGATTCCAAAAAATTTAAAGGATATCTATATATCTTTAGAGAGTGAAGAGGATGTCGATATTAGGCTATATGGAGAAGATGGAGAAAAGATTGTCCACTGGCCGGATGGCATCCTAAAGGGTGCAACTGAGGAGAGCATAACCTACAACGGTGTGGTTATAGAGTATAGTGGTTACAATGGAGATGGTTCAGGTAAGGGGCATGAGTATATTAAAATTATGGGAACAACTCAAAATAGTTTTATCATGAAAGCTTTTGGATATAAGGCGGGTTATGCAAGGGTTGACTACTCTTGGGCTGGAGATGCAGAGTGTGAAGATAGCTCAACACCAAGCCCATCTGGGAGTGGAGATTTTCAACAGAAGATACTGGAGGGGGATATAGTTACCATTGGGGATATTCCACCAGATGTGAAGAATCTCTATATTGAGCTTATATCTGATGAGGATGTTGATATTCAGCTATATGATAAGGATGATGGAGTTAAGATTATAGCTTGGCCGGATGGTATCCTCAGAGGTAGAGATAGAGAATCTACGGAGTATAAGGGGATGGAGATTGAGTGGTCAGGTTATAATGGAGATGGTTCAGGTAAGGGGCATGAGTATATTAAGATTATAGGGGATACCAGCTGTAACTTAACCATGAAAGCTTATGGGTATAGAGCTGGTTATGCAAAGGTTCACTATGAGTGGGGAGATGATGATGCCACAGATGATAACTCAATAGTTGGGAGGGTCACATTTGATAGAGTCAACCCAAATAGCAACCATATTGGGTTGAACCACAACAATATATCTCATGAGTCTGGAAGAGGTTTAACGGTAAAGCTTATAGGAGAGGGTGGAGAGATAATCCAGACCACAAAGACAGATGTAGATGGGAACTACAGATTCAACTCTCTAAAAGAGGGGGAGCAGGTAAAGGTTAGAGTTTATGCAGAGCTTAAGAGGTCTGATGGTGTAACTTGGGATGTGAAGGTTGTAGATAACACCAATGGGTATGCTGAGTATGTTGTTGAGGGGGAGCTATCTCCCGTGGTAGAGGGGAAGAGTAGCAGAGACTTAAATATTGGTAGTGGATGGACTGGAGATGGTTATGGAGAGGTGAGAGCCTCAGCACCATTTGCAATACTGGATGATATATATCTCTCTATGGAGAGGGTGGCTGAGGTCGATAATGGTGTAAATTTCCCTCCTCTAACTGTAAATTGGTCTGTAGATAATGTTCCAACATATGGAGATTTGAATATGGGGCAGATAGGAACATCCTACTATAATAACGGAGAGATGTATATACTTGGTGATGCAAACTTTGATACAGATGAGTTTGATGACCATGTAATTATCCATGAGTGGGGACACTATTTTGAGGATAAACTATCTAGGTCAGATAGTATAGGTGGTCCACACACATCTGGGGATAGGCTAGATATCCGTGTAGCGTTTGGAGAGGGGTTTGGAAATGCTTGGTCTGCAATTATTACAGATAATCCAATATACTTTGATACATCTGGATATAGAGAATTAAATGGGTGGTTTATGGATATAGAGAGTGGAGAGGATAGCGTCAAAGGGTGGTATAGTGAGACATCTATACAGAATATTCTATATGACATATATGATGACTCTTCAGATGATGAGGTCTCTCTAGGGCTAAAGCCTATATATAGTGTCTTGAGAAATGGGCAGAGGAGTACCAAGGCATTCACATCGATATTTACATTTATTAGTGAGCTGAAGAGAGAGAATAGCTCTCAAGCTGATAGGATAGATACTCTACTGAAGAGGGAGAGTATAGAGCCGATATATAGTATATATGGGGATAGTAGCTATAATCTATACTATGATATGGAGAGTGGTACAATTGATAATATATGTACAACTTCAAAATATGGCTACTATAATAAGCTCTATAACCACAGATATATTAAGTTCAATATAGATGGTGGGGGTCTCCATAGATTTATCGTTAAACAGCAGGGGGGGACAGGTTCAGACCCTGACTTTTTAATATATAAAACCTCTCCATTTGGTTTAGTTGGAGTATCGGAATCTGAGACCCCATCAGTTGAGGATAGTAGTATTACTCTAGATAGTGGAGAGTATATTATGGATATCTCAGACTATAAGGGGTTGGATATGGCATGTTTCAATATATCAATTGATTAGCCACTAATATATGAACCTTAAACCCCCATAGAAGCCGTTGCTCAATAGATACTCGCTATCTCTCTTTAACCCTGTGACTATGTGTCTATAGCCACTATAGACCCTCACATTGGGTATCATCTCAATATCTGCAGATACCCTAAACTCACTATAGTTATCGGAGTCACCAAATGCTAAAGCACTAGGGGCATATACCATGTGACCCTCAATCCCTACAGGAGGTATATTGAAGATTAGAGGGGGAAGAGAGTATCTAATCTTGGCAAATAGAGGCATAGCACTAAACCACTTATCTATACCCTTATCTATATTATCAATACTGCTGAGTATCAACTTTGCACCAAATGTGAGCTGAACCCCATCAGCTCCCTCTAGGCTATTTGATGAGCCAATCCCTATAGCGATAAGTTTATCTCTCTTCTTCTCCTCATCTACATTTATAAAGTTAAAATCTAAAACAAAGCTCTGGTCACTATCCTGCATTATAGCCAGATTTTTTGAGTCCAGAGTCCCCTCCATCTCCAAATCATACTTATTGATATTTATACCAAAGCCACTCTCTCCAATACCCATCTCAAGTAGAAGTGTAATAATTATTAAAACTCTCGAAAACATATCAAATTCCCCCTACAACATATACTCTCTTAGTACCTCTGGTATCTCAATACTCCCATCCTCTCTCTGAAAGTTCTCCATAATTGCAATTAGAGTTCTCCCAACAGCCAAGGCTGAACCATTTAGTGTGTGAACTAATCTATTTTTCTTCCCATCTCTATATCTAATCTTTGCTCTTCTAGCTT
>JAADDP010000127.1 GCA_013153825.1 Campylobacterota bacterium | reverse complement strand
TAAATTGATAAAGATTTTAAAGTCAAAAATACTCTTCCCCTGTAAACCATTTGAGACCCCTTATCGATACTTAAGATTAATGAGTAGTTTGATATAATTTTTAAAAAGATTGGGTACCCTATAGATGCATTGGTTTCAATTTGATAGAAGAATTCTACAGCAGTTCAATTTTATCCTGATATTACAACTTATCCCACTATTTATATTATCATCCTATCTAGTTTATGAGATAAGTCCCTCTCTATTCAATAAGCAGATGGTACACTATGTCTTGGCAGTTATGGTATTTTTTGTGGCATTCCTAATTCCTTGGAGAAAATATCAGTGGTTGATACCGATACTATATTGGATTAATCTAATTCTTCTCTTAAGTGTTGATATATTTGGAAAGAAGATTTTGGGTGCAAGACGATGGATTGAGATACCCGTTATACATATGACTATTCAACCATCTGAATTTATAAAGATTACCGTTCTACTCATGTTGGGATATCTAATCGTTAGAGACCCACCACCAAAAGATGGATATGGTCTAAAGATGTTTTTTAAACTATCATTCTATGTATTAGTTCCATTTCTACTAATTGCAAAAGAGCCGGATTTAGGGACAGGTTTAGTTCTTCTCCTAACTGGTTACGGGATAATATTTGTTGTAGGTGTTAGGTTAAGAATATGGCTCATAATAGTACTTCTCATATCCCTATCTGCTCCAATCCTATATAAATATGCCTTAAAGCCCTACCAGAAGCAGAGAATTGAGAATTTTATTGGAGAGCCTAGCTACCATGTTCAGCAGTCAATTATCGCTATAGGTTCAGGGGGTATGTATGGGCAGGAGAAGGAGGATGCTACTCAGACCCAATTAAAATTTCTACCTGTATCATCTACCGACTTCATATTTGCCTATGTGGGTGAGAGGTTTGGCTTCGTGGGTATGGTTAGTGTTATAACCCTCTATGCTCTATTAATTCTACATCTTCTAAATATTGCTATGTCAACAAAGAAGGACTATTTTGTAAAGGTTTTCGCCTCGGGTATGGCATTTCTATTCTTCATCTATATGGGTGTCAATGTCTCAATGACCATGGGATTGGCTCCAGTTGTAGGTCTACCTCTACCTATGTTTAGCCATGGAGGAACATCTTTTATAATTTTTGCAATTCTTTTTGGAATTTTAGAAAATTTACTTGCTTTTCGTTTCTATTTTATGTATAATGACGACTCCAAAATAACCATGATGAGAGAGAAGCCTTATCCTCTTAGAATGAGTTAAAACTTGGGTCTTTAGCTCAGCTGGTTAGAGCACTCGGCTCATAACCGAGTGGTCCGGGGTTCGAGTCCCCGAGGACCCACCATCACAAACTTTTCAATCAAACATTAAAACATATCTGGAAACTCTTTTGATACCGATGTATTCTCTTTAGTTGGTAGTGGAGATATATCTGTGTATAACTCCGTCATAATTCCATTTCTCATATTATATACACCATCTGGAACTTCAAACTCCCTTGGTAGGTCTGGATATAGAGTAGTATATAGCCTATTGAAGAAGTATGAGAATGCTGGTGCCGATATAGCTCCACCAGTTCCACCTTTTCCTAGAGGTCTATTGTTGTCACGTCCAAACCAGACTATAACCTCCTGAGCTGGAGAGTATCCACAGAACCAAGCATCAACGTTGTTGTTAGTTGTACCAGTTTTTCCTGCAACTTCCACATTTGGAACTTGAGCATTTCTTCCCGTACCTCTCAATACCACATCTTTTAATATATCGGTCATAAGATATGCCTGTTCCGGCTTTGTAAAGTCTGCAATTTCCTGATTTTTGGCCTCATATATCGTTGTTCCATCTTTAGATACAACCCTTGAGACTAATCTAGGCTCAATCATATGTCCACCATTTGCAAATACGGAGTATATCTCTGCCATCTTTACAGGGCTTATTCCCAAATTTCCTAAGGAAATTGACATATCGTGTGGAACATGTTTCAGCTTTAGTGGCTTTAGCCTCTCAATAATTCTATCTATACCAATTTCAGATACGAGATTTATAGTGGCAAGGTTTCTAGAGTGTACTAGAGCCTCTCTGAGCTTTATAAATCCAACAAAATTACTCTCATAGTTCTTCGGTCTCCATATGACCCTCTTCCCATCTTTATAATATTGAAATGTTCTAGCCACATCAGTAAGCTCTGTAGCCGGATTGTAACCCAAGTCTAATGCAATCTGATATAAAAATGGTTTAAAGGCAGAACCTGGCTGTCTCTCCATCATTGTTACACGATTGAAGGCACTCTTTTTATAGTTGACACCTCCAACCATAGCCTTTATATCTCCACTTCTATTATCTACGGCTAAAAGTGCCCCATTTATCGTCGATGTTTTAGGGTTTTCTCTATATTTCTTTAGCACCCTCTTATATGCGTATAGAAGTGCTTCCTTAGCCAATTTCTGCTCTTTTAGGTCTATAGTGGTATGGATGGTATATCCACCCGTCTTTATGTCAGGAAACTCCTTTTTAAGCCTTCTAATAACCTCATCAGTTATATATGGAGCTATATTCTGGGTTAGTGTCCCTTTATGTATAGTTGGTATCTCCTTAATAGCCTTCTCATAGTCACTTTTACAAATCCACCCCAACTCTCTCATTCTATTTAAGATGGTATTTGCCCTATTTAATGCTCTATCCAAGTGTCTTCTAGGGTTATAGAATGAGGGAGCATTTGGTAATCCTACAAGTAGGGCTATCTCCTTAAGGGTCAGTTCACTCAAATCTTTATGGAAGTATCCCTTTGATGCAGTCTTTATTCCAAAGTAGCCACTTCCAAATGATATCTCATTTAGATACCTCTCCAATATCTGCTCTTTTGTGAGTTCATTCTCCACCTTAATAGCTAGTATCGCCTCTTTAAGTTTTCTAGTATAGCTCTTTTTTGGAGATAGCAGTACCTTCTTTACCAGCTGTTGAGTAATTGTACTACCCCCCTCAACCTTCTTACCTGCTCTGTAGTTTCTAACAGCAGCTCTAATTATGGCATCTGGATTAATCCCATTATGCTCAAAAAATCTTGTATCCTCAATTGCAACAACAGCCTCTATTAAATCCCCTGGTATCTCACTATATTTTGCATATAGTCTATGCTCCCCCTCCATAATATTTGATATCTTATTGCCTCTAGAGTCCAATATCACTGATGATATTTTTGGACTATAGTGTACAATCTTATCCATATCAATTTTTATCTCATTATATGCGTATATAAATGCTATAAGTAAGGCTATTAGAAAGAGAAATATTAGAATTATAGAGCCTTTTATAAATTGGTTAACCATCAAATTTCCTCAATGTTTAAAATTGTTTAAATTATATCTAAAAGTGATTTAGCAA
>JAADDP010000159.1 GCA_013153825.1 Campylobacterota bacterium | reverse complement strand
CCTGCTATCTTCTCTAATATTGGGGCTACTTGATGGATAGGGTTTATAGTTTTTTCTGGATAGGCTGCGTGTCCCTGTTTTCCATAGACTACAATCTCTCCATTTATTGAGCCTCTTCTTCCAACCTTTATTGCATCTCCAAATATCTCTTCACAAGTTGGCTCTCCAATTAGGCAGTAGTTGGGAAGTAAATCTATCTCTTTTAGGTGTTTTAGTAGGATTTGGAGTCCATATGTTCCATCGCCCTCCTCATCAGAGGTTAACATAATAGAGACTCTTCCGTTAAAATCCTCTAAATCTCTACAGGCTTGAACCATAGCCACAACACCACTCTTCATATCTTGAGTCCCTCTAGCTTGAATATACTCTCCATCTACCATTGGAACAAATGGGTTACTACTCCACCCATCTCCAGCAGGAACTACATCTACATGACCAGCAAAGGAGAGATGTTTTCCATCTCCAAACTTCTTAGTAAGAAATAGGTTCTTAACACCCCCCTTATTTACCCATATAGCATCAAAATCTGCTAGATACTCCCTAATATACTCTAAGAGTCCCCCATCATCAGGAGTTATGGAGACTCTACTCAACATCTTTAAAAAGAGGTCAATGGTATCTAATCTCTTCTCCATAAACTATTAACCCCTCTCAATATCTCCTCTATAGGTTACAATTCCCCCTACATGGTTTATAGCTTTTGACATTCCATTACTCTTAAATACTCTATGGACATTTCCACTTCTATAGTCTGTTCTACATGTAAAGATTACGGCTCTATCCTTATACTCATTTAAAAAGGCTTGAGCCCATGAGTGGAATGTTGAGGTCGGCTTTAACATATCTACACCCTTAATATGCCCCATATCATACTCAATCTGCTCTCTAACATCTACAAGTAGAAAATCTGCCTCTCCTGCCTCTCTAGCCTTTAGAAGCTCCTCTAACTCCTGAGAGTTGACCTCATCTCTATTTAATAATTCACTCATAATATATCCTCTTAAAAATTTTCGCAGATTATACTTAAAATAGGCTAAGAACTCTCTCTATCCTATCTATAGTCTCCTCAACACCCAAAATCGACATAATCTCATCAAGTCCAGAGCCACTAAGCTCCCCAAGTAGTGCAACCCTTAGAGGCTGTCCAATTTTTCCAAATCCAATCTCTTGAGATGCTACAAACTCTTTTAGTAGGTTATGGTAATCCTCTGAGCTATTTAGGCTATCTTCTCTCTCTCTTAAGAACTCTTTAAAGTCGGCCAAAATCTCTTTAGCTCTCCCCTTAAATGCCCTCTTTAGAGCCTTCTTGTCATACTCCTCTGGAGGATTTATAATCTTCTTAATCTGCTCTGCCAACTCCTTTATGGTCTTTCCCCTCTCCTTTGTGGCATTAAGTATCATTGAACTCTTTGGATTACTCTCTAAATCTACACCAAAATCTTTTAAGAGTTTAATTAATCTCTCATCTGAGCTATTTTTAATATAGTGAGAATTTAACCATAAGAGCTTATCAAGATTATAATTTGAAGCACTCCTGTTTATATCTTTTGGGTCAAATAGTGCTATCATCTCATCTATAGAGAAAATCTCTTGGTCTCCATGGCTCCACCCAAGTCTAACTAAAAAGTTTAGGAGTGCCTCTGGGAGGTAGCCCATTCTCTTATACTCCATCACATCAGTAGCTCCATCTCTCTTTGAGAGTTTTTTTCCCTGTTCATTATTAATCATAGCTACATGGTAGAAGTTTGGTATCTTAAAACCTAGAGCATTATATACAACAATCTGTTTTGGGGTGTTGTAGAGGTGGTCATCTCCCCTTATGATATCATCTAACTCCATTAGAGCATCATCAATTGCCACAACAAAGTTATATGTTGGAGTTCCATCGCTTCTTGCGATAATAAAATCATCAACCTCACTAGAGGCGATAGATATCTCACCCTTTACCCCATCAGTAAATGTTATATAGCCATCTTGAGGAGCCTTAATTCTAACTACAGGCTCTATACCCTCTGGGGGAGTCCCTTTAAAATCTCTATATCTCCCATCATATCTTGGTCTCTCTCCCCTTTTTTGTTGCTCCTCTCTTAAGCTATCTAGCTCCTCTTTTGTCATGTAACATCTATACGCCTTACCCTCTTTTAGGAGTCTATCTATATACTCTCTATATAAATCAAATCTCTTTGATTGATATATAACCTCTCCATCATAATCCATTCCAACCCAATCAAAGGCTTGGAGTATCGCATCTAATGCCTCTTTTGAGTTTCTTGTTAAATCTGTATCCTCAACTCTAAGTAGAAACTGCCCCCCATTTCTTCTAGCCCATAGCCAGTTAAATAGAGCAGTTCTCAAACCTCCAATGTGAAGATAGCCTGTTGGAGATGGTGCAAATCGAGTTTTTAACATTAAATTATCCCTGTTTCTTGAAGTTTATAAAAATTATAACTAAAGAGATATTAATTTTTATATATCAGGAAACTTTCGTCTATACCTCTCTAACATACTCTCATTTCCAATCAAACCACCTTGGTGAATATAGAGAAGTGGTCTATTGCTATTTAATATATCTGGAGAGTTTAGAAGGGTTATCCACCCTACGGGGTCATAGAGTAGGTCAAACTCAATATTGGTCTCTCTTAAGACATCTCTCCAGACTAGATATAACTCTCTATAGAGTTTTCCAAAGTGATACTTTTTTGGGGGTTTCAGAGTGGTTGGATGTTTTAACTCATCTGCCTCTAACATATTAAATTGTAACTTTAGATAGTTCTCATCTCCAACAGATGGAGTTGTATATACAGTAGCTTGATGCTCTCTACCATTTTCATATAGATATTTCTGTAAAAATAGGGCTGTTGTTCCTGTCCCAGAGGGGAGAAATATATTTAGCCTCTCAATGTAGTTTCTCTTCTGCCACTCTAATATCTCATCAGCCAATATCTTAAGACCAAATCTAGCCTCAAGTTGCCGTCCACCCTCCTCTATAAAGAGGGTTGAGCTATCAAAATCCTCTTGTTTTGGTCTCTCATTAGATACTTTAACTATCATCCCATTTCTTAGAGCATACTTATAGTTTCCAATAGGATTTGATTTTAGATATTTTGGTATATGGTTAAGATAATATATAAACTCCCAACCCCTAAGTTTTGCTAAAGCTGATATTGAATACATGGCATTTGATTGGTTTGAGCCATAAGATACAACCCTTTTGATATTTGGGAACTCATTAACTAGATAGTAGTATAGTTTTCTAGCCTTATTTCCAGAGAAATCTACATCCAGCTTATCATCTCTTTTGATATATATCTCTCTTCCTCTAAATTCAATTAAATCTGTTTGTGAATTTTTAAATTTCATTACAATTCTCACCCCTGTTTAAATTTAAAAAATTATAATATT
>JAADDP010000153.1 GCA_013153825.1 Campylobacterota bacterium | reverse complement strand
ATAGAGTTATGCTTCACGGTTGCACAATAGAAGATGCCTGTCTAATTGGAATGAGTGCTACAATATTGGATGGGGCTGTAATTGGAAAGGAGTCCATTGTCGGGGCAGGAAGCTTAGTTACAAAAAATAAGAAGTTTCCTCCAAGAAGCTTAATTTTAGGAAGCCCTGCAAAGGTTGTAAGAGAGCTTAGAGATGATGAGGTGGAGGAGTTGTACGCCTCTGCCAAGAGATATGTAGATTTTAAAAACAACTATTTATAATTATTATGAAAATTTTAAAATTATTAATAACACTCTCTCTATCTATATATATAGTGGGATGTTTAAAGCGAGATGATGTAACTCCAGAAAAGGAGAATATAGCTGAGAGTAACTCATCATATCAGAATAACGCTTCATATGCTAGGACTGTAAGAGTCACATTTCCTGAGGAGAGAGCCTCCACACCACCTTTACCAGAGATGGTAGAGAGGAGAAGGTTCAATCTAAACTCTATCTATAGTCCAATACTCAATGGCTACTACTCAAAGAGCTATAGATTAAAAAAATTTATTGATGATATGAGTAGCAGATATTCTATGAGTAGAGAGTATCTCTATGGACTATTTTCAACTGTAAGTAGAGATGTAAAGGCTCTAGAGAAGTACCATGTAATTGGGGATATAAAGACAGCTAAGACCAGAACAAGTCGTGTAGGCTCATGGGATAGATACCCTCGCTTTGTAACTGCAGATAGAGTTGCAAAGGGGGTTGAGTTCTGGAGGAAAAATAGATATTGGCTAGATAAGGCATATAGGGTATTTGGGGTAGCCCCAGAGTATATTGTTGGAATTACTGGGGTTGAGACAAACTACGGTAGGAATACGGGAAAACATAGACTACTAGATACATTAACATCTCTAGCATTAGAGTATAAGAGGCGTTCAAAGTTCTTTACTACACAGTTGGAGAACTATATTCTACTGACAAAAGAGCAGGGTTTAAATCCCCTTAATATATATGGCTCATATGGTGGGGCTTTTGGAATGGTTCAATTTATGCCAGACTCATATAGAAAGTATGCTATAGATTTTGATGGTGATGGGGTAGCAGACCTATTTAATCCAGCAGATGCGATTGGGAGTGTGGCAAACTTCTTTATAAATAAGGGGAAGTGGATACCAAATATGCCTGTGGCTATGAGAGTTCTATACCCTAAAGCTAGATTTAATGCTCTACCGACAGGATATAAGACAGAGTATTCCCAAGACTACCTAATGTCGCTTGGGATGAGACCAACAGGGGATTTTGGTGGATATAGAGGTCCTGTTAGCCTTATTAAACTTAGTAAATATGATAGAGATGAGCTGTGGTGGGGAACTAAAAACTTCTATGCAATAGCTAGATATAATCCAAGAGACTACTATGTTATGTCGGTTCATCTGTTGGCTCAAGCTGTAAAGAGGGCATATTTTGGAAGATAGGAGATTTTTTTGAAGATAGCAGTTACAAGTCCTAGTTTCTCTAAAAATAAGAGGCTAAGGGAGGAGACTCTAAAATATTTTGAAGATGTAAAATTCAATTTAGAGGGAAAAAGATTTAAAAAAGATGAGTTAATCGAGTATCTAAAAGAGGCAGATGGGGCAATTATTGGGTTAGAGCCAATAGATAGAGAGGTTTTAGAGGCTTGTTCTAATTTAAAGTATATCTCAAAGTATGGGGTAGGATTAAATAATATAGATTTAGATGAGTGTAGAAAAAGAGGGGTTAAGATTGGTTGGAGAGGTGGAGTAAATCGGCTAAGTGTAGCAGAGATGGCTTTGGGATTTATGTTGATGCTTAGTCGAAACCTCTATATAACCTCAAATCTCTTAAAAGAGGGAACTTGGCAGAAAGAGGGTGGCTTTGAGCTTAGTGGTAAGACTATTGGCATTATTGGAGTTGGATTTATTGGAAAAGAGTTAATTAGACTCTTAGAGCCTTTTAACTGTAAAATTTTAGTAAATGATATAGTAGACCAAGAGAGCTACTATAGAGTCCATGGATTAATAGAGGCTACAAAAGAGGATATTTACAGAGAGGCTGATATTATCTCAATTCACACCCCATTTGATGAGACTACTAAAGATTTAATTACCCTAAGGGAGTTTAAGATGATGAAGCCTACAGCTTTTCTATTAAATACGGCAAGGGGTGGGATTGTAAATGAGGCAGATTTAAAATATGCCCTTAAAAATAGTTTGATTGCTGGGGCTGGGATTGATGCCTATGTGGTTGAGCCACCTATCGATAGAGAGTTAATTGAGCTTCCAAATCTAATTGCTACTCCTCACATTGGGGGAAACTCTAAAGAGGCAGTCTTAGCGATGGGGCTTAATGCAATTGAGAATTTAAAATTGATAATGGAGAGTAGAGAGTGAAAAGTAGTAATTCTCAATTCTCAATTTCCAATTCTAAATTAAAAAGAGTTGTAGTTTTTGGTGGAAGTGGCTTTTTGGGTTCATATGTTGCTGATGAGCTAACTAATAGAGGTTATAGAGTCGTAGTTGCCGATATTGCAAAATCTAAATATCTAAAGGAGTCTCAAGAGTTTGAAGAGGTGGATATTTTAGATTTAGATAGGATAAAAGAGATAGTAGAGGGTGCAAACTATATATATAACTTTGTGGCAGTCGCTAATTTAGATGATGCAATCCATGACCCAATTAAGACCATGAATATAAATGTAATGGGAAACTTAAATATTTTAGAGGCCTGTAGAGTTCATAATATAGAGCGATTTATCTATGCTAGTAGTGCTTATGCTCTAAGTAGTGAAGGCTCATTTTATGGACTCAGTAAGCAGAGTAGTGAGAAGCTTACGGAGGAGTACTCTAAGAGGTATGGGTTAAAATATACAGTTATTAGGTATGGCTCTCTATATGGAGAGAGGGCTAGTCACAATAACTATATATATAATCTTATAAAAAATGCTCTTCTATCACAAGAGTTGACCTATAGGGGCGATGGGGAGGATTTAAGGGAGTATATCCACGCAAGAGATGCAGGAAAGCTATCTGTAGATATTTTGGAAGATAGGGAGTATGAGAATAGCCATATTATCTTAACAGGGATAGAGAAGTTAAAGCGAAAAGATTTACTTATAATGATAAATGAGATTTTAGGAAATAGGCTAGAGATTAAAAATATTGAAGATGAGTTCTTTGGACACTATAAGATAACCCCATATAGCTACCAATATCCAACTCCAGCAAAGAAGCTTGTTGCAAATCCATATATTGATTTAGGGCAGGGGCTTTTGGAGTCTATTCAAGTTATCAATGAGGAGTTAGGGGAGGGGAGATGAGAGACTCTAAGATTATATATCTCTCTTATACTCTAAATAGAAATACTCCAACATATGGAGATAGAAATAGATTTAGGATAGATAAAAAGAGTTCCATAGAGAG
>JAADDP010000091.1 GCA_013153825.1 Campylobacterota bacterium | reverse complement strand
GAGGATTGTGTCCCTATCTTAGAGAGAGAATCAGGACTTAAATTTAATAGAGACTTCTTTTGTGGATACTCTCCAGAGAGAATTAATCCAGGGGATAAAGAGCATACAGTTACAAAGATTTTAAAGGTCACTTCTGGTTCAACTCCAGAGATTGGAAAGGTGGTAGATGAGCTATACTCAAGCGTAATTACAGCAGGAACATATCTAGCCCCATCAATAAAAGTTGCAGAGGCTGCAAAGGTTATTGAAAACTCTCAAAGAGATATAAATATAGCATTTGTAAATGAGTTAGCAGTTATCTTTAGTAAACTAGGAATTGATACAGAAGAGGTCTTGAAGGCTGCTGGAACAAAATGGAACTTTTTAAACTTTAGACCTGGATTAGTTGGGGGGCATTGTATTGGAGTTGACCCTTACTATTTAACCCACAAAGCAAAAGAGGTAGGTCACCATCCAGAGATAATCTTAGCTGGAAGAAGATTAAATGATAATATGGGTATCTTTGTGGCAAATCAGGTAATAAAGCTCATGATAAAAAAGGGAAAAAAGATAGAGGGTTCAAGAGTTTTAGTTTTAGGAATTACATTTAAGGAGAACTGTCCCGATATTAGAAATAGTAGGGTGATTGATGTGATACGGGAGCTAGAAGATTTTGGGTGTAGAGTCGATGTGAGTGACTACTTTGCAGACCCAGATGAGGTTAAGAGGGAGTATGGAATAGAGTTAAAAAAAGATAGACAAATAGACCTCTTGAGCTATGATGCTATTATCCTAGCTGTGGCACACGATGAATATAGGGACTTAGAGCTAAAAGTCTCAGACCAAGTTGTATATGATATTAAATCTGTTTTAAAGAGTGCTGACGGAAAACTTTAGCTATAATCTTTTAGGAGTTTGGAAAAATAGATTATAGGAGCTATTTTGAGAGTTTTAGTGACTGGTGGGGCTGGATATATAGGTTCTCATACAGCAATTCTTCTAATAGAGGCTGGATATGATATTGTAATATTTGATAACTTCTCAAACTCTTCAAAAGAGAGTATAAAAAGAGTAGAAAAAATTGTAGGAAAAAAAATCCCTCTAGTTGAGGGGGATATTAGAGATAGAGATGCAATAAGAGAGGCTTTTAAAAACTATAAGATTGATGCAGTTATCCACTTTGCAGGGTTAAAAGCTGTTGGAGAGTCGGTAGAGAAGCCTCTAGAGTATTATGAGAATAATATCTGTGGAACTCTCAACCTATGTTATGTTATGAGAGAGTTTGAGTGTAAATCTATCGTCTTTAGCTCATCAGCCACCGTTTATGGAGACCCAAAGAGTGTGCCAATAAGAGAGGATTTTCCCGTTGGAGGGGTTACAAACCCATATGGGAGAAGTAAGCTATTTATTGAGGAGATTTTAAGAGATTTATACACTTCAGATAGTAGCTGGAAGATAGTGATTTTAAGATACTTTAACCCTGTTGGAGCTTATGAGAGTGGAGATATTGGGGAAGACCCAAATGGAGTTCCAAATAATCTAATGCCATTTATATCTCAAGTGGCAGTTGGAAAGAGAGAGTATCTAAATGTATTTGGAGATGACTACCCAACCCATGACGGGACAGGTGTTAGAGACTACATACATGTAATGGATTTAGCAGAGGGGCATAGAAAGGCTCTAGATAGGATTAACTCATTTGATGAGGTTATGACTATAAATCTTGGAACAGGAAAGGGTTACTCTGTGCTAGATGTATTAAAGGCTTATGAGATGGCATCTGGAAGAGAGATAGCCTATAAGATAGTCCCAAGAAGAGATGGAGATATTGCTAGAAACTATGCAGACCCAAGCTATGCAAAGGAGATTTTAGGCTGGGAGGCTAAGAGAGATTTAAATCAGATGTGTAAAGATAGCTGGAGGTGGCAATCCAAAAATCCGAATGGATATAGGGAGTAGCCTTGTTAAAAAAGAGGGGGCATTTAGAGGTCTTTACATCTGTTATATATGCCCTCTTTTTACGAGAGGTAAATGTTAGATTCTCTGCTGGAACTCTTGGCTACTTCTGGGTAATATTTGAGCCACTAATACAGATATCCATATTTGTAGCTGTAAAACTTGCCCTCTTTGGCTCAAAATCAAATTTTGATTATGCCATATTTATAACAGTTGGATTTATCGCATTTAATCTATTTCGCCATATTGTAGATAGGTCTATGTCAGCCTTTAAATCAAATAAGGGGCTTTACGCATATAAACAGGTAAAACCCATTGATGGGCTAATTGCTAGGGTTTTAGTTGAGATTTTAATATCTGCAGTAATCTCACTAATATTTATAGCTGTAGCCATCTATATGGAGAGGGGCATTGAGGTAGAGAATTTGGGCTTAGTTCTATCTGGCTTTTTATGGTTGATAGTTTTTGCTTTTGGGGTAGGGCTATTTGTGGCTGTGGTTGGAGTCTTTGTTAATAGCTTCTTAAAGGTTGTAAAGTTAATTCTCTCTCCAATGATGTTTATCTCTGCAGTATTCTATCCAATGCAAAATCTCCCACAGACCCTACAAGATATCCTCTATTTTAACCCATTAGCCCACTTTATTGAGATGATACACTCTGCAATCTTTATTGAGATAGATGACTCATTTATCGACTACAACTATATTCTACTTTGGACTCTTACTCCTCTATATTTGGGGCTCTTTTTCTATAGAAAACTTGAAAAGAGGATAATCTCTGCATGATAGAGTTGATTAATGTAACAAAGTATTTTAAGACCAAGAAGGGGAAGAAGTATATCTTAAAAGATGTCTCATTTAAGATACCATCAGATGTAAATATTGCAATTTTGGGTAGAAATGGGGCTGGAAAATCTACCCTTATGAGAATGCTTGGTCAGATTGAGTTTCCAAATAGTGGAGAGATTATCTCTAATAGGAGTTTCTCTTGGGTTATGGGGGTTGGTGGAGGTTTTCAGAACAATATGACAGGTAGGGCAAATGTGAAGTTTGTCTGTAGAATTTATGGAAAATCCAAAGTCGAAATAGAAAAGGCAATAGAGTTTGTAAAGGAGTTCTCTGAACTTGGAGACTATTTTGATATGCCAATAAAAACATACTCATCTGGTATGAAATCTAGGCTTACTTTTGGGTTAAGTTTAGCGTTTGATTTTGACTATCTTTTAATTGATGAGACTCTATCTGTTGGAGATGCTAGATTTAGAAAGAAGTCTAAAGAGGCTCTTATGAGAAAGATTGAGGAGTGTAATGTGCTTTTAGTTAGCCATGATATGGGAACTGTAAAGCAGATTTGTGATGTTGGGATTGTGGCTCACAATGCAAAACTACACTACTTTGAGGATATTAATAGGGCAATTGATATGTATAGGAGGATAAATGCTTAATGGAACTTGTCTATTTATGGGTAGAAAACTACAAAAATATACATAAGCAAGG
>JAADDP010000031.1 GCA_013153825.1 Campylobacterota bacterium | reverse complement strand
CCAAGACTCTCTGATATCGGAAATCTTGAACAGCCACCAAAGAAAGATGGACGATATATAAATATGTATGTTACTCCACTTAAGAAGTAGATAGTTTTGGGGGGGGCTACAGTTTCCCTCCCATTCTAGCAAATATCACCCTTCTACTAATAGCCTCTATCTTATCTATAATTTTAAGATTTTTTCTAATATACTTTAGGAGGTTAAAGTACTCTTCAGCCTCTCTATGGGACTCATTTATCTTCTGGATAACTCTCTTCTCAAGCATTGAGTAGATATCATCAGTTCTATTATGCTCATCTTGGATACTCTTGTCTAGCTCCTCAACCCTCCTATTATCCTCAAATGTGTTTAACATCTCCAGTATATAATCGAAGCTCTGTAGCGTACTCCTATTTATCTTTAACGACTCCCTTATGACCTGATGTATATCCTCACTGTTTAGGGTTACCGTATGTTGCATATTCTTGATGTAGCTATTTATATTTGTTCTAATTCTATTTAGACCAGATGTTATCTTAAGATAGGAGACCATCTCCCTCAAATCTCTAGCTTCTGGAGAGAACTTTACAAATATTCTAACAATATCATTATCTATCTTCTCTGTCCTATCGGAGAAGTTTTTAATGGGTTCTCTAGAGTTCTCTAGAGCTTCAGCATCTGACCTCTCCAACGCCTCTAATGCTCTTCTATTTGCCTCTCTTAGGCTCTTCACAACATCTATAATCTCTACTCTAACCTCATCTCTAGCTCGTCTATATCTCTGTATCATCATAAACTCTCCTTATCCAAATCTTCCTGTAATATAATCTTCCGTAAGCTTCTCTGATGGATTTAAAAACATCTTATCTGTTCTATCATACTCAATTAAATTACCAAGATACATAAATGCTGTATAGTCGCTTAATCTACTAGCCTGTTGCATATTATGTGTTACAATCACTACGGATACCTCCTCTCTCAGCCTTGCGATAAGCTCTTCAATAGCTCCTGTGCTTATTGGGTCTAGTGCCGATGTAGGCTCATCAAATAGTAGGACTTCTGGCTTTAGTGCTACAGCTCTAGCTATACATAGCCTCTGCTGTTGTCCTCCACTCATTCCAAGTGCAGAGCTATTTAATCTATCTTTTGTCTCTTCCCATATTGCAGAGTCCTTTAGTGCCTGTTCCACTCTACCATCCAACTCACTCTTAGACTTTATACCTGCAAGTTTTAATCCATATGCCACATTATCATATATACTCATCGGAAATGGGGTAGGTTTTTGGAAAATCATTCCAACTCTATGTCTAAGTTTTATAAAATCATTCTCCCTCTTGATATCTAATATATTCTCTCCAAATCCATTCTTGTTGTATAGGATTATCTCCCCACGATATCTATTATTTGGATATAGGTCGTGAATTCTATTCATAGAGCGTAGTAGAGTAGATTTTCCACAGCCACTAGGCCCAATAAGTGCCGTAATTCTATGTTTATTTATAGGTAAATTTATACCATTTAGAGATGGGCTATCAACCCCAGCATATGTAAAATAGAAGTCTCGTATATCCATCACCAGATTGTTTTTCAATTTTAACTCTCCTTTACTTTTTATGTCTTGTTAGGTATCGACCGGTCAAGTTTATCACCAATACGATGACGGTAAGTACAAATGATGCCCCCCAAGCTAACTGTCGACTCTGCTCATCTGGATATGTGGCAAGATTATATATACTAACTGTTAAAGATGGAAACTGCCCCGTTAAGTCCATTGTAAAGAATTGGTTATTTGCAGATGTGAATAGGAGTGGTGCAGTCTCTCCTATAATTCTAGCGAAAGAGAGTAGGACTCCCGTTGTAATTCCAACTTTTGCAGCCTTTATGACGATTTGAAGGATAATTTTATGTTTACTCCCACCTAGTGCAATTCCCGCCTCTCTCAACTCCTTCGGAATTAGAGCTAACATATTGTCGGTTGTATTTATAATAATTGGTATCATCATGACGGTTAGGGCGATGATACCTGCAATTCCATTATACGACCCAAATGGGTCTACAAATATTGCAAATACAAATACACCAATCACAATTGATGGTGCAGACATCATAATATCACTCAGATTTCTAATTATAAATGCCAATTTTGAGTCATTACTATACTCTCTCAACCATATTCCAGCAAACATTCCAATTGGAACTGCTAGGGCTGAAGCTATTATAGCCATGGTAAACTGTCCAACAAGCAGATTCCTAATCCCACCATTTACTAAATCTTTTGTAAATAGCTCTAAACTTATGGCATTAAGACCCTTATATGTCAACGTTATTAATATCCATAATAGAAACCCAATTCCCAATATTGCTGATAGTGTGGATAGAAATAGTACAATCTTGTTCAGTATAAATCTACTCATTCTACTTCACCTCTTTTCTTAAAAATATAAATTTTGCTATTGATATTATTATAAAACTCACTATGAATAGTATAAGAGCTAAATAGTACATACTGCTGGTCTCCAACCCTTGAGCCTCTGCAAAGTTATTCGCAAGTAGGACAGGAATTGATGTTGTTGGGTCTGTAATCCTCTCTGGAACTGTTATAACTGAGCCGATTAGAAAAGCTACAGCCATAGTCTCCCCCAATGCCCTCCCTAGAGCTAAGATAATTGAACCTATAATACCACCTTTTGCATATGGCATTATGACATCTTTTATAACTTCAAATTTTGTTGCTCCCATGGCATATGCTGACTCTTTGAGGACATGTGGAACACTATTCATAGCATCCCTTGTAATTGCACTCATAAATGGGACAATCATAATTGCTAATACTATCCCTGCAGTTAGAAGTCCAACCCCATTACCACCGAACAGGGATTGAACTACAGGGGCAAAGTAGAATAGACCCCACATTCCATATATTATACTTGGTATTGCAGCGAGAAGCTCAATAGCTATTGATACAGGTTTAATTAGTGATTTATGAGCAATCTCGGTTAAAAATATCGCTATACCCATTGCGATTGGGGTAGCTATCAACATCGCAATAAGTGTACTAAGCATAGTTCCTATAATTGGAATTAGACCACCAAAAACTCCTAAATCCTCATCATCCTCATCAACTTCCCATACATCGTTAAAGAGAAAATCAAATCCAAATTCAGATATTGCATCTTGAGCATATAGAAATAGTATTGAGAATATTCCAATAAGGATAAAAAAGGATATTGTAGCCGATAAAAAGGAGAAGTTTCTAAATAGTTTTCCACCCATTTTTTACCTTTAAAAAAAATATTAGTTTAATGATACAATAAAATTATTACAATTGGGTAACAAAGTATAAATTTTTATAGATATAGAGTGAATGAATTACTATTATATTATAATTACGACTGTGTGTTGAAAGTTGACTCTCTCCCGATATAGGAGAGAGTACAATTTATAAATTTTTTAAAAAGGTTTTAAGATGGAAAGGTTAATTG